>NZ_JAVIJF010000008.1:0-264777 GCF_033977145.1 Mesorhizobium montanum
AAGATAGGTCGCGGCCTTGAGGGGCAGCGCGAACGTGGCGCCCTAAAAAAGCGCTTTCAACTCGTCCAGCTTGTCGTTGACCAGCCAGCCGTAATAGTTTTCCTCGGGCAGCTTTTCCGGCTCGCCGGCGGCGCGGCGCTTGTCGTTCTCGGCCTTCAGCGCATAGGCGCGCTGCTCGGGATTGCCGACATTGTAGAGCGTGGCGGTGAGGCCCGGATTTTTCGAAATGTCGAAGCCGGCAATGGTCCGGTAAGCATCGATCGACTTCCTGATCGTCGCGGCGACGTAGGGCAATGTGAGGTCGGGATCCATGATGGTCTTGTAGACCGCGTTGGGATCGTTGACGTCGAGTTCGGGCAGGCCGGAGACCTTGTGCACGAGATCGCTCATCTGCAGCGCCGTCAGCGGGTTCAGCTGGCCGAGGCCAAAAGTCTGGCCGGCGTAATAGGGCTGGAAGAAGGTGGCGCCGAAGCGGTCGTTGGGGAAATCCTCGCCGCCGACCGTCTTGCCGCGGAACGAATGGTTCCACACCTGCTCGCGGCATTCCCAAAGATCGTAGCTGTCGTCCATGCCGGCGCATTTCTTGAACTCCGGCCGCTGGATGAAATCGCCGACGTCCTCGCCGTCATAGGCAAAGGTAAGCTTGCTCGACAAATAGGAGATCGCCTTGACGTAGTAGGTCTGCAGCCGGTCATAGGCGTCGACATTGTAGGTGTGCTCGCCGACGATGGCGCCGACGATATGCATGGGGTCGATGCCGTAGGCCGACGCCGCCTTCCCGATCTTGGCGCGCAGGTCGGCGTCGTTCTGCAGCAGCGCGTAGACCTTGCGGTACTTGGCCTGGAAGGTGGTGTTGGTCGCCTGGGTGCGCCGGCTGGACGCGCCCGGAATATCCGGCTGCACGCTGTTGCGGTTGCCCGGTGGCACCATGGTCGTGGCATCGGCGATCGTCGCCGCCGCCGCCAGTGCAAGACCAACAAAGAGAAACAGATATTTCTTCATCCGCCGCCGCCTTGGAACGGTTCGGCAATCGCCGATCCGTTCCAGCCATTTGATTATACGCAATTTCGGACGGAACACCGCCGTACACTTTTCCTGAAATTGCTTTCGAAAGCCGCGGCAACCTAGGTAAAGCGCTCGGTAGAGTCGAGAGAAGGCTGCTACCTGCCACCAAGAATGGCGGCCAGATGCTTCCATTTGGCCACACTTTGCATTGGAAGGGCGTTTCAGGCCGGCCCGAAGCCGGCCTGAAATCGGGGCATTGGAAGGGCGATTCGGTCCGGCCTGAAGCCGACCCGAAATCAAGAGCAGGCTTAAAGGATGAACCGGGACAGGTCGGTGTTGCGCGACAGGTCGCCGACATGCTTCTCGACATAGGCGGCGTCGATGGTCACGGCGGTGCCGTTGCGGTCCGGCGCGTCGTAGGAGATTTCGTCCAGCACACGCTCCATCACCGTCTGCAGGCGCCGGGCGCCGATGTTCTCGACACTGTCGTTGAGATCGACGGCGATGCCGGCGAGCGAATCGATGGCATCGTCGGTGAAGGTCAACTCGACGCCTTCGGTCTTCATCAGCGCGATATACTGCTTGATCAGGCTCGCTTCGGTCTCGGTGAGGATGCGGATGAAATCGGACTTCTCCAGCGGGCGCAGCTCGACGCGGATCGGCAGGCGGCCCTGCAGCTCCGGTAAAAGGTCCGACGGTTTGGAGACGTGGAACGCGCCCGAGGCGATGAACAGGATATGGTCGGTTTTTATCGGCCCATATTTGGTCGCGACAGTGGTGCCTTCGACCAGCGGCAGCAGGTCGCGCTGCACGCCCTCGCGGGACGGGCCGCCCGAAATGTCGCTCCTGGCGGCGATCTTGTCGATCTCGTCGAGGAAGACGATGCCGTCGTTTTCGGCCGATTCCAGCGCTCTGCGCACCACCTCGTCCTGGTCGAGCAGCTTGTCGGACTCGTCGTTGACCAGGAGCGCGTAGGAATCGCGCACCGTGGTCTTGCGGGTCTTGGTCTTGCGGCCGCCCATCGCCTTCGACAGCATGTCGTTGATGTTGAGCACGCCGACATTGGCGCCGGGCATGCCGGGAATCTCGAAGCCGGGCATGCCGCCGGTGCCGGTGTCGGCCACTTCGATCTCGATCTCCTTATCGTCCAACTCGCCGTCGCGAAGCTTTTTGCGGAAGCTATCGCGCGTGGCCGGGCTCGCCGTCTTGCCGACCAGCGCTTCCAGCACGCGTTCCTCGGCGTTGACCTGAGCCCGCGCGTTGACGTCCCCGCGCATCTTTTCGCGCGCCAGGCCGATGGCGACTTCGACCAGGTCGCGCACGATCTGCTCGACATCGCGGCCGACATAGCCGACCTCGGTGAACTTGGTCGCCTCGACCTTGACGAAGGGCGCGCCGGCGAGCCGCGCCAGGCGGCGCGAGATCTCGGTCTTGCCGACGCCGGTCGGACCGATCATCAGGATGTTCTTCGGCATCACCTCTTCGCGCATCTGGCCTTCCAGTTGCTGGCGGCGCCAGCGGTTGCGCAAGGCAATGGCCACGGCGCGCTTGGCGTCCTTCTGGCCGATGATGAAGCGGTCGAGTTCCGAAACGATTTCGCGGGGGGAGAAGGTGCTCATAAGACTCAAATTCCACTTTGCCACTGCTTGATGGACTCGAACGGATGCAGCAGCATGATCACGTTGAGCGTCAGATTGTCCCGGATGATGTAGCCCGTGCCGAGCTCGAAGATGAGCGCCAGGGCCACGATCACCCATATAGGCAGCTTTCGCGCCATCACAAATCCCAGCGCCATGAACAGCGTGTCGGACACCGAGTTGATGATCGAGTCGCCGTAATAGTTGAGCGAGATGGTGCCGGCGCGGTAGCGGTCGATGATGAAGGGACTGTTTTCCAGAAGCTCCCAGCCACCCTCGATGAGGACCGCGAAGGCCAGCCTCAGACCGACCGGCGAGCGCGGGAACAGAAATGTTGCCAGCGCATAGAACAGGAAGCCATGGATGATGTGCGAGAAGGTGTACCAGTCGGCGATGTGCTGGGAGTTCTCCGAGCTGTTGACCACGCCGTGCCAGAGCTTGACATAGCCGCAGGTGCAGATCGGTGGATGGCCCATGCCATACAAGGTGCCCGCCTGAAAGACGATCAGGGCGAGGACCAGCAGCAAGCCCATGCGCCAGCTGTCCTCATAGGCGGAAAGCGTCTTGTCCTCCGCGGGCGCGGTCATTCGGTCAGTCCCCCAAATTTTCGTCGTCCTCGGCCGCATCGACGGCCATCAGCACGACGTCCCCATATTGCGAATGCCTGCGGCCGATCGGCCTGAAGCCTGCCTTCTCATAGGCACGGATGGCGCGACCATTGTCGGGATGCGGATCGATGACGACGCGCAGCGCGCCTTCCTCGAACAGCTCCTCGACGAACTGGCGCACGATGGCCGAGCCATGGCCAATGCCCACCAGCTCCGGCGGACCGATCGACAGATCGATGCCCAGCGTGCCGAACGGCTGGTCGGCATAGGGATGGTCGTCCTCCATATGCGGATCATAGCTCTGCAGGTAGGCGATCGGCCTGCCGTCGAGCTCGACGATCAGCGGCTCCACCGAGACCGAATCGATATGCTCGCGGATTTCGGCGATTTCCTTTGCCGGATCGTCCCACCATTCGGCGACATGCGGTTCCTTGAGCCAGCCGGCGATCAGCGGCAGGTCGTTAACCGTGACCGGGCGAAAATCGTATGGCTGAGGCTGTTCAGGCGGCATCGAGCGTTTCGACGACGAAGTTGTTGTTGGTATAGACGCAGATCTCGGACGCGATCTGCATGGCCTTGCGGGCGATCTCCTCGGCGTCCTTGTCGGTGTCGATCAGCGCGCGGGCCGCGGCCAGCGCGTAATTGCCGCCGGAGCCGATGGCCATCACCCCATGCTCGGGCTCCAGCACGTCGCCATTGCCGGTCAGCGCCAGCGAGACCGACTTGTCGGCGACCAGCATCATCGCCTCCAGCCGGCGCAGATAGCGGTCGGTGCGCCAGTCCTTGGCGAGTTCGACGCAGGCGCGCGTAAGTTGGTCGGGATATTGCTCGAGCTTGGCTTCTAGCCGCTCGAGCAGGGTGAAGGCGTCGGCGGTGGCGCCGGCGAAGCCGGCAATGACGCTGCCACCCTTGCCGATGCGGCGTACCTTGCGGGCGTTGCCCTTCATGATCGTCTGGCCAAGGCTGACCTGGCCGTCACCGGCGATCACGACCTTGCTGCCCTTGCGCACGCTGACGATGGTCGTGGCATGCATGGTGAGTTCATTCGACATTTCCGGCTCCGATGCGCGCTATCCCTTGAAAAGGCGATTGGCGCGGTACGAGTGAGTTTGATCGGCCATATGTATGCATGGGGCCAACGATTGCAAACCGCTCCGGACCAAGGCCGATAGCGACCGGATTGGCAACTGGCAATCGCCGGATCATGCTGATAGAAGGCTTTCGTTTTCAAGCCCGAGGCCTCCGAGTAGGCCAACAAGGACAGAGCGATGCCGCGTTCCGCCGAAGTCAGCCGCAAGACCAGGGAAACCGAGATTTCCGTTTCGGTCCATGTCGACGGCAAGGGCAAAGCCGACATTTCGACCGGCGTCGGCTTCTTCGACCACATGCTCGACCAGCTGTCGCGGCATTCGCTGATCGACATGACCATAAAGGCCAAGGGCGACCTGCATATCGACGACCACCACACCGTCGAGGACACCGGCATCGCGATCGGCCAGGCGTTGAGCAAGGCGCTGGGCGAGCGGCGCGGCATCATGCGCTATGCCTCGATCGACCTCGCCATGGACGAGACTCTGACCAGGGCGGCGATCGACGTCTCGGGCCGGCCTTTCCTGGTCTGGAACGTCGCTTTCTCGTCGCCGAAGATCGGCACATTCGATACCGAGCTGGTGCGCGAGTTCTTCCAGGCGCTGGCGCAGAATGCCGGCATCACGCTGCATGTGACCAACCATTATGGCGCCAACAACCATCATATCGCCGAAACCTGCTTCAAGGCGGTGGCGCGCGTGTTGCGCGCGGCGCTGGAGCCCGATCCGCGCCAGCCGGACGCGGTGCCTTCCACCAAGGGATCCCTGAAAGGATAGCCCTATGGCGATCTATGTCGTGATGGAGCCGCCGGCCGGCAACAAAGCCGAAGACCTCCGCTTCGTGCGCGACAGCTTCACCTGGCTGGGTTTCCTGGTCGCGCCGCTCTGGCTCGCCTGGAACCGGCTGTGGATCGAGGCGGCATTGACCTTCGTCGTCATGGCGATCCTGTCAGTGGTCGGCGAAAGGCTCGGGCTCGAATGGGCCGGATCGATGCTGTCGCTGCTGGTCTCGCTCTATGTCGGGTTCGAAGGACAGGGCCTGCGCGTCGCGGCGTTGCGCCGACGCGGCTGGCGCGAATGGGGCGTGGTCGAGGCCGGCAACCTCGGCGATGCGGAGATGCGCCAGGCGCTGGAAGCCGGCGACGATGACGAGGAGCCGGCAGCCATGCCGCGCATCGTGCCGGACGCGTCGCTGGCGCGTCCGCCACAGACCGGTATGGCGCTGGGGCTGACCCATACGCCTGGAAGGCCCTGACATGCGGGTAGCCATTATCGACTACGGCTCGGGCAATCTGCGCTCGGCCACCAAGGCCTTCGAGCGCGCCGCGCATGAGGCGGGCCTGGCCGCGACGATCGATCTTACGGCCGATGCGGAGCGGGTGCGAAGCGCCGACCGCATCGTGCTGCCGGGCGTCGGCGCCTATGCCGATTGCGCCGCCGGACTGCACGGGGTGGCAGGCATGTGGGAGGCGGTGGAGGAAGTTGCCATTGCCAAAGGACGGCCGTTCCTCGGCATCTGCGTCGGCATGCAGCTGATGTCGGAACGCGGTCTCGAAAAGACCGTCACCAAGGGCCTCGGCTGGATCGCCGGCGACGTCAAGGAGATCACGCCCTCCGATCCGGCGCTGAAGATCCCGCAGATCGGCTGGAACACGATCGAGCTTACGCGCCCACATCCGCTGTTTTCCGGCATCGGGACCGGGCCGAAAGGGCTGCACGCCTATTTCGTTCATTCCTATCATCTGGACGCGAAGAAACCTGGCGAGGTGCTGGCGATTGCGGACTATGGCGGCCCGGTGACGGCCGCCGTTGCCCGCGACAATGTCGCCGGCACGCAGTTCCATCCCGAGAAGAGCCAGGCGCTCGGCCTGGCGCTCATCACCAATTTCCTGAGATGGAGGCCCTGATGACAGCCAAGAAGGGCTACTGGATCGCGCTGATCGATGTGCACGACCAGGAAATCTATAAAAAGTACATCGAGGCCAACGCCAAGGCCTTCGCCAAATATGGGGCGAAGTTCATCGTTCGAGCGGGTCGCTATGAAAATCCCGAAACGCCGACAGGCAATCGTCATGTGGTGGTGGAGTTCGATTCCTACGACACGGCGGTAGCCTGCTACCAATCGCCCGAATATCAGGAGGCGTCGAAATACCGGCTTGCCGGCTCCACCGGCCATTTCGTCATCGTCGAGGGCGCCTGATCGTGATCCTGTTTCCCGCCATCGATCTCAAGGACGGCCAATGCGTGCGCCTGAAACATGGCGACATGGCCACCGCCACCATCTACAACGACGATCCCGCCGCCCAAGCCAAGGCCTTCGAGGAACAGGGCTTCGAGTGGCTGCACGTCGTCGACCTCAATGGCGCCTTCCAAGGCCAGAGCGTCAATTCCGCGGCCGTCGGCGCCATCCTCAAGGCGACGAAGAACCCGGTGCAGCTCGGCGGCGGCATCCGCACCCTGCCGCAGATCGAGGACTGGCTGGATCGCGGCCTGGCCCGCGTCATTCTGGGCACGGTCGCGGTGCGCGAGCCGGAGCTGGTCAGGGAAGCCTGCAAGGCCTTTCCCGGCAAGGTCGCCGTCGGTATCGACGCCAAGGGTGGCAAGGTCGCGGTCGAAGGCTGGGCCGAGGCCTCCGAGCTCGGCGTCATCGAGCTGGCCCGAAAATTCGAAGGCGCGGGCGTCGCGGCAATCATCTACACCGACATCGACCGCGACGGCGTGCTTTCCGGCATCAACTGGGATGCTACGATCGACCTCGCCGAGGCGGTGTCCATTCCGGTGATCGCATCCGGCGGCCTCGCCTCGATCGCCGATATCGTACGCATGACCATGCCCGATGCGACAAAACTCGAAGGCGCGATCTCGGGCCGCGCCCTATATGACGGGCGTATCGACCCGGCCGAGGCGCTGGCGATCCTGCGCGGCGAGAGGGCAGAGGCAAGACCGTGAACATTTCGATCATCCTGGCATCCTATGACAGCGGCCATTTCCACGGCGGCTGCGGCCAGGGCCCGGACGCGCTGATCTCGGGCGGGCTGGCCGAGGCGCTGACGCTCGCCGGCCACGACGTCGACGTGTATGACATCGGCAAGGTCAGCGAGGACGAGCAGGAACGCGAGATCGCAACCGGCTTCGCCGTGTGCAACGCCGTTTCGGGTGAAGTCCGCATTGCGCTGGACAAGAAGCGGTTTCCGATCGTGCTGGCCGGCAACTGCCTGACCGGCGCGGGTGCCGTGGCAGGTGCCGGCGCCGACGCCATCATCTGGGCCGACCAGCATGGCGACCTCAACACGCCGGAAACCTCGACCACCGGTTTCCTCGACGGCATGGCACTGGCCACCGTGCTCGGCCTCTGCTGGCGGCCGATGGCGAACCAGATCCCCGGTTTCAAGCCGGTCGATCCGTCGCGCTGCGTCCTGGTCAACGCGCGCGATCTCGACAGCGCGGAACAAGAGCTGCTGGAGAAACTGCCGATCATCCGGACCGAATGCCCGGACTGGAAGCGCGCGGCGCAAAGACTGAAGGCCGACGGCGCAAGGCAAGTCCACATGCATGTCGACCTCGACGTGCACGACCCCGAGAAGCTGCAGGCCAACCGCTACACCACGCCCGGCGGCCCGGCCCCCGACCAGGTGCGCACCGCGATGTGCGGTCTCGCAGGTCCACTCAGCATCGCGGGGCTGACCATTTCCGCCTACGATCCGGCTTTCGACCCCAAGGGCGATGTGCCGCCTCTGGTCGGCGAGCTGGTGGTCGACCTGCTTTCGACGCTGGAAGGCAAGTGATGCTGAAAGCCCGCGTCATCCCTTGCCTCGACGTCAAGAACGGGCGCGTGGTCAAGGGCGTCAATTTCGTCGACCTCATCGATGCCGGCGACCCGGTCGAAGCAGCCAAGGCTTACGACGCGGCCGGCGCTGACGAGCTCTGCTTCCTCGATATCACCGCATCGTCGGACAATCGCGAGACGATCTTCGACGTCGTCGCCCGCACGGCCGAGCAATGCTTCATGCCGCTCACCGTCGGCGGCGGCGTGCGCCAGGTGGCCGACATCCGCAAGTTGCTTCTGGCCGGCGCCGACAAGGTGTCGATCAACACGGCGGCGGTGAAGAACCCGGATTTCGTCGCTCAAGCCGCCGACAAGTTCGGCAACCAGTGCATTGTCGTCGCCATCGACGCCAAGAAGGTGTCGGCGCAAGGCGAGGCCGACCGCTGGGAGATCTTCACCCATGGCGGGCGCGAGAAGACCGGCATCGACGCGGTCGACTTCGCCAGGCGAATGGTCGAGCGCGGCGCCGGCGAGATACTTTTGACCTCGATGGACCGCGACGGCACCAAGGCCGGCTACGACATTGCGCTGACCCGCGCGATCGCCGATGCGGTGCGCGTGCCGGTGATCGCATCGGGCGGCGTCGGAACGCTCGATCACCTGGTCGAAGGCATTCGTGACGGCCATGCGGGTGCGGTGCTTGCCGCCTCGATCTTCCATTTCGGCACCTACTCCATTGCCGAGGCCAAGGCGCATATGGCCAAAGCCGGCCTGCCGATGCGGCTGGACTCGGCCGTCCATCGGGCTTAAAGCATGATCCCGAAAAGCGGGAACCGGTTTTCGGAAAAGATCATGCTTAAACAAGCAGATAGATGACTCCCATGGCTCAATTTTCACTCGCCGAGCTGGAAACGATCATTCATCAGCGCGCCCATTCCGGCGATCCGGACTCGTGGACGGCGAAGCTGTTCGCCAAGGGCATCGACAAGGCGGCGCAGAAGCTTGGTGAGGAAGCGGTCGAGACGGTAATTGCCGCCATCAAGGCAGACAAGAAAGCCCTCGTTTCGGAAAGCGCCGATCTTATATATCATTGGCTGGTCGTCCTCGGCATGGCCGGTGTTGCGCTGGACGACGTGCTCAAGGAGCTCGAGGGCCGCACCGGCCGTTCGGGCATCGCCGAAAAGGCATCCCGGTCGAAGGGTTGAAAGAGACGGATAGAGCATGATGTTGCCCGAAAACCGCTTCACACTTTTCGGCATCATGCTTTAGGAGGGCAGGAAACTCGATGGACCAACTTGCTCCTACCGAGAAATATTCCCCCTATCGCTTCTTCTCCGCCGAGCAATGGTCGCAGTTCCGCGCCGACACGCCGCTGACGCTGACCGGGGACGAGATCGACCGGCTGCGCTCGCTCAACGACCCGGTCGACCTCGAAGAGGTCAAGCGCATCTATCTGTCGCTGTCGCGGCTGCTGTCGGCGCATGTCGAGGCAAGCCAGTTGCTGTTCCGGCAGCGCCAGGCCTTTTTCAATGCGCAGGACGTCGTCAAGACACCCTTCATCATCGGCATTGCGGGTTCGGTCGCGGTCGGCAAGTCAACCACGGCGCGCGTGCTGAAAGAACTCCTTGCGCGCTGGCCATCGAGCCCGAAGGTCGATCTCATCACCACCGACGGCTTCCTGTTGCCCAACGAGACCTTGCGCCGCGAGAATCTCATGGAGCGCAAGGGGTTCCCCGAGAGCTACGACGTCGGCGCGCTGCTCAGGTTCCTGTCCGGCATCAAGTCGGCGCAAAGCAGTGTCCGCGCGCCGGTCTATTCGCACCTGACCTACGACGTGATCCCCGGCGAGTTCGTCACCATCGACCGTCCGGACATCCTGATCTTCGAAGGCATCAACGTGCTGCAGCCGGGCAAGCTGCCGAAGGACGGCAAGATCGTGCCGTTCCTGTCCGACTTCTTCGATTTCGCCATCTATATCGATGCCGACGACAAGCTGATCCATCAATGGTACATCCAGCGTTTCATGCGGCTGCGCGAGACCGCCTTCCGCAATCCGGACTCCTTCTTCCACCGCTATTCGCAGCTTTCCGATGATGCCGCGCGGGCCATTGCCGAGGGGCTCTGGGCCAACATCAACCTGAAGAACCTGCGCGAGAACATCCTGCCGACCAGGGCGCGGGCCGATCTTATCCTGCGCAAGGGCACCAACCACCTGATCGAGGAAGTGGCGTTGCGGAAATTGTGAGCCCCTTAACGGCACCTTAGGCAATCCCGACTAGCTTTGCGGACCAAACTCCAGCGGGTGTCGGGAGGCAACCGGTGATCAATGCGGGCGATGCCGAGGGCCGCAAGGCCCCGGTCTATTCACTGGTCATTCCGATCTTCAATGAAGAGGCGGTGCTGCCGCTGCTCGTGCGGCGGATCACCGCCCTGCTCGACAAGCTCGACGCCAGCGCCGAGGCCATCTTCGTCGACGACGGCAGCCGCGACACAAGCGTCATCTTCCTGCGCGGCATGGCCACGGCGGACCCGCGTTTCCGGCTGATCGAACTGTCGCGCAATTTCGGCCACCAGATAGCGATCACCGCCGGCATGGATGCAGCCGCCGGCGATGCCGTGATCGTCATGGACGCGGATTTGCAGGATCCTCCCGAAGTGGTGCTCGACCTCGTCGCCAAGTGGAAGGAAGGCTACGAGATCGTCTATGCCCGCCGCACCAAACGCGAGGGCGAAACGCTGTTCAAGCGCGCAACCGCCAGCCTCTTCTACCGCGCTCTCGAGCAGATGACCTCGGTGACGATCCCGCGCGACGTCGGCGATTTCCGGCTCGTGGGAAGAAAAGCCCTGGAGACGTTCAAGCAGATGCCCGAGCGCGACCGTTTCGTGCGCGGCATGTTCGGCTGGATGGGCTTCAAGCAGACGGCAGTGTCGTTCGAACGGCCCGAGCGGGCGGCCGGCGAAACCAAATATCCGTTCTGGAAAATGCTGCGGCTGGCGGTCCATGGCGTCATCGGCTTTTCCGACAAGCCTTTGCGGCTGGCGCTGTGGTTGGGTCTCGCCATTTCCGGCTTTGCCGCCCTGCTTGGGGTCTATGCGCTGTTTTCCTGGCTGTTTGCCAGCGGCGTCGTCCATGGCTGGACCTCGACGGTCGTGATCATCTCCTTCCTGTCGGGCATCAACCTCTTCATGACCGGCATTATCGGCCTCTATGTCGGTCGCATCCACGCCGAAGTGAAGCGGCGGCCGCTTTACGTCATCGACCGCCTGACCGGCTTTGAGGAAGCGATCGCGGCGATGAGCAATCCCAAGACGTCGCAGCACAGCCTGCCCGCGACGCGCGAACGCCGGTTCGGCTGACCTTGCGGCAGGCGGTCAATCCCCAGAGCGCTGCCACGGTTTCCGTGGCCGGGGGAGGTCCTTCGCCCGGCTACCGGTTCCGGTCATGGGCCATGGGTCGTTCGGAGCCGGCGCGCGTCCTGCGGTTTGCCGCGATCGGCGGCGTATCGACCATGATCTATGTGGTGGTGACCCTGGGGTTGTCGGACCGACATGGCTTCGGCATTCCGGCGACGATCGCCTCGATCGCCGGCTACGGCGCCGGCGCGGCATTCTCCTATTGCGGGCACCGCTTCGTGACGTTCATGTCGGACGGCGCGGTTGGCTTCGAGATAGTCCGCTTTGCCGGCGCTACGGCGATCGGGTTCCTGCTCTCCGTCGGGCTGGCCGTGATCCTTGCCGACGTCGCCGGGCTGCCGCCATTGGTGCCGGTGGCAATCGCTTCCATTCTGGTTCCGGTCCTGAACTTCATTATCCTGCGCAAATTCGTCTTCGTGGCGGCGGTCCGATGAGCGTGGAGACCCGCCCTTCGCTTGCCGAGAGGTCCGCCGTGACCCCGATCCTGGACCGGTCGCCGGCCAACGCATCCGGCGTAGCCACACGGACTTTGGTCCTCTGCCTCCTCGTTTTGGCGGCGGCCGTGCCCTGGCAAATGCGATGGGGCGTCATACCCGACACCAGTTGGGCAATCACCATGTCCGAGCGGGTGCTTGCCGGCGCACGGCTTTACGTCGATCTCTTCGAGGTCAATCCGCCTTTTACGCCCTGGATGTTCATGCCGGCCGTGGCCCTGGCACATGCTCTCGGCCTGTCGCCGGAAGTCGTGATCCATCTCTATGCCTATGCGATCTGCCTGGTGGGGCTCGGCTTTGCCGCGCTGATCGCCAAGCAGGCCGGCTTTGCGGAGAACCGCACGCTGTTCTCCATGCTTCCGCTGCTCCTGGCGCTGCTGGTCATCCTTCCCGGCAATGCCTTCAGCGAGCGGGAGCACCTGGGCGTCGCCCTGTTCCTGCCGTCGCTGGTGCTGGCGGCATGGCGTGCGACGCCGACGGATGGTGCCCGGCCGGGCATGCTTGTGGCGGTCCTTGCCGGGCTTTGCGGCAGTGTCCTGCTGCTGGTCAAACCCTACTACGCGCTGGTGGTGCTCGCCCCGGCGTTCTATGTGGCCTGGCGGCGCCGATCGATCTGGTCGCTCTTCGCCATTGAACACTGGGTGATCGGATTTGCCTGCGTCGCCTATCTCGTGGCCGTGATGCTTCTCTATCCGGAATTCCTCAGCGTCATCTACCCGACCCTGGCCGACACCTATATGCGGATGGGCAACCTACCGGGGTTGCTGATCGCCTACGGACCTATCTATCTGATCGCGCTCCTGATCCTGCGCTTTCTCCGGCCGGGCTTGCCATTGTCGCCGCTGGTCAGCGTGTTCACGGTTGCCTCGCTGGCGGCAATGGTGCCGTTGATCTACCAGGCCAAGGGCTGGCCTTATCACGCATTCCCGGCGTTCAGCCTGGTGTTGGCGGCGCTGTTTTTGAGGACAGCGCAGATCGATCAGTCATCACCGGGCAAAGCAATCGAGCCGGCGCGAAAGCTGTTGCTCGCGGCCGTCATCGCAGCCGCCGCCATCCCATTCATGAAAACGCAGAAGCCGAACGCCGAGCTGGTTGTCAAGCTCGAGGCCGCGGTTCATCAGCCGACAGTCGCGCTTGTCGGCTCCGACATCGCGGCCGGCCATCCGCTCACCCGCATGCTCGGCGGAACATGGATTTCACGCTACTGCAGCGACTGGTTGAGTGAATCGGCACTTTACCTTTCGGCGATCGCGACCGGGAACGGCGACAAAGAGGCGGCTGACCACTACCGCGAGATTGCCGACCGCTACATCGACGGCAAGCTTGCCGAGTTGGAGACGAAACGGCCGACGATGATCATCATTCAGAAAAACGACAGAGCCTTGGCCGAAGAGCTATCGCGCCGCCCGGACTATGTCCGTTTCACACAAGACTACCGAGCGGTCGCCGAGGACGAGACCGTGCGGGTGCTGCTTCGCGACACGAGCGTCAGCCAGGCACCGTCACCCGCCGCAGCGTCAGATTGATGCGGCCGCCGTTCTTCAAGAGCGCCGACGTCGCGGGATAGATGCGGTCGACGCCGTGGAAGGCGAGGCGCCCTTCGCCGCCGAGCACGACGACGTCGCCGCTTTTCAGCCTGAACGATTTCGTGCCACCTTCGCGGGTGTTCTGGCCGACCCGGAACAGGCCGTCATCACCCAGCGAGACCGACACCACGGGCGCAGCGAAATCCTTCTCGTCACGGTCTTGGTGCAGGCCCATTTTGGCGTCAGCCGAATAGAAGTTGACCAGGCAGGCCTCGGGCGGATGCGGGTAGGCCGAAACCTCGCGCCATAATTGCAGCAACGCCTCGGGGATCGGTGGCCAGGGCTCGCCGGTCACGGGATGCGTCGGCTGATAGCGATAGCCACCCTCCTTGTCGGTCACCCAGCCAAGCGCGCCGCAATTGGTCATGCGCACGCTCAACTCCTTGCCGGTGCGCGGCATGGCCGGAACGTAGAGGGGCGCTGCCTGCACGGCGCGCCTGATCTCCTCAACCAGCGCTTCCTGGGCGGGGCGCGCAAGGTAACCCGGCATGTGGCGGACGCCTTTGGGAAGAACGAGCATGGTCGATCCGGTTGGCTTACCGATGCAGTTAACTGGTCCAAGCATGCCACCGGCAAACGAAAACGGCGACCCGAAAGCCGCCGTTCGTTCAATCTGCGCGATATGCCCCTCAGGCGTGGTCGATATCCGGTATGCGCAGCACCTGGCCCGGATAGATCTTGTCGGGATGCGTCAGCATCGGCTTGTTGGCCTCGAAGATGATGTTGTTCTTCGTGCCCTGTCCTTTGCCGTAAGATTTTTCGGCGATCTTCCAGAGGTTGTCGCCCTTCTGAACCGTGTAGAACGTCGGTTCCTTGGCCGGCGCGGTCGCCTTGCCGGCTTCGGGCGCGACTTTCAGCTCGTCTGCCTGCACCTTGGAGACGCCGAGCGTGTTGCCGACAGCGACCACCGCCTTTTCGAAGGCCGACTGATCCTTGACGGTGCCCTTCAGCACCGCGGTGTCACCCTGGACGGCAATCTCGACGCCGTCCGTGCCCAGCTTGTGCGAATCGAGTTCCTTCTTCAACGTATCCGCGTTTGGCGATGCCTCGTCGTCGCCGCCAAGCCCGAGCTTCTTGCCGACGCCTTTGACGAAATCGAAAATACCCATTGCTGGTCTCCTCGCTGTTGCAGCAATGCGAACTTGCCATCTGCAACCCTGAATTGGAAGCCAGCCTATCCAACCGTGCTTAGAGCGTTTCACCGTTTCACTGAAACGGCGAACCGCTCTATCTCTTTGTCTTGACGCAATTCCGGACGGAAAACCGCTCTCACTTTTCCTGGAATTGCTCTAATCGTTCTCGACCCGACCGCGCAGCTTTTTTACCGTCGACCGGCCTGCTTTGCTCTTCAGTCGGCGCTCCACGGCGCCTTTGGACGGCCTGGTCTTCTTGCGCGGCGGCGGTGGCGGCTCGGCCGCCTTGGCGATCAACGCGGTCAGCCGCGCCCGCGCATCGGCGCGATTCTGCTCCTGAGTGCGGAAGCGGCCGGCCTCGATCACGATGACGCCGTCCTTGGTGGCACGCTGACCGGCAAGTTTGATGGCGCGCTCACGCACGCGCTCGGACAGGCCTGAAGCGTTCGCCGCGTCGAAGCGCAGCTGTACGGCAGTGGCCACCTTGTTGACGTTCTGGCCGCCCGGGCCGGAGGAACGAATGAAGTCCTCGTGCAGGTCGCCCGGACGGATAACGGCTTCGCCGCTGATGATGATGTCGTCGTCGCTCGCCATGCACGCACTCATGACGCGATGGCGGCAAAAAGAAAAGCCCGGCGCTGGCCGGGCTCCGGAGGAAAGGTGTTGGAAGCCGTCGCTACTCGGCAGCTTCCTGCAGCCGCGGCGCGGCGCCGAGGATGGTCGCGTCGACGTGGCGTTCGAACTTCTCGAAATTGACGGCGAACATACTGACCAGTTTCGCGGCCTGGCGATCGTAACCGGCCTTGTCCGCCCAGGTCGAACGCGGGTCGAGAATGGCGCCGTCGACGCCCGGAACCGCCACCGGCACCTCGAAGCCGAAATTGGCGTCGGTGCGAAACTCGGCCGACTTCAGCGAACCGTCGAGCGCGGCACCCAGCAGGGCGCGCGTCACCTTGATCGGCATGCGGCGGCCGGTGCCATAGGCGCCGCCGGTCCAGCCGGTGTTGACCAGCCAGCAGTCGACGCCGTGGCCAGCGATCAGCTGGCGCAGCAGATTGCCGTATTCGGACGGATGGCGCGGCATGAACGGAGCGCCGAAGCAGGTCGAGAACGTCGCCTCCGGCTCCGTAACGCCCTTTTCCGTGCCGGCAACCTTGGCGGTATAGCCCGACAGGAAGTGGTACATCGCCTGCGCCGGCGTCAGCCTGGCGATCGGCGGCATGACGCCGAAAGCGTCGGCGGTCAGCATGATGATGTTCTTCGGGTGACCGGCGCGGCCGGTCTTCGAGGCATTGGGGATAAAGTCCAGCGGGTAGGCGCAGCGTGTGTTTTCGGTGAGGCTGCCGTCGTTGAAGTCCGGCACGCGACGGGCATCGAGCACGACATTCTCCAGCACCGTGCCGAAGCGCTGCGTGGTGCCGAAGATTTCCGGCTCGGCCTCGGCCGAAAGCCTGATGGTCTTGGCGTAGCAGCCGCCTTCGAAGTTGAAGATGCCGTGCGGACCCCAGCCATGCTCGTCGTCGCCGATCAGCGTGCGCGACGGGTCGGCCGACAGCGTCGTCTTGCCGGTGCCGGACAGGCCGAAGAAGACGGCCGCGTCGCCGTCCGGCCCTTCATTGGCCGAGCAGTGCATCGGCATCACGCCCGTTTCCGGCAGCAGATAATTCAGCATGGTGAACACCGACTTCTTCATCTCGCCGGCATAGGAGGTGCCGCCGATCAGCACGATCTTGCGGGTGAGATCGACCGCGATGACCGTCTCGGCGCGGGTGCCGTGACGCGCCGGATCGGCGCGGAAGGAGGGCAGGTCGATGATCGTCATCTGGGGCACGAAACGCTCGAGCTCCGCCGCTTGCGGCCGGATCAGAAGATTGCGGATGAACAGCGAATGCCAGGCGAATTCGGTGACGAGCCGGACCGGCAGCCTGAGGTCGGCGTCGGCGCCGCCGACGAGGTCCTGAACGTAGAGATCCTTGCCGATTGCATGAGCCTTGAAATCCGCAAGCAGCGCCTCGAACTGCGCCGGCGAGATCTCCTTGTTGTTGTCCCACCAGACATGCGGGCCAGTCGCCTCGTCGCGCACGACGAATTTGTCCTTCGGCGAACGCCCGGTGTGCTGGCCGGTCTCGGCGACCAGCGCGCCCTGCGCGGTCAGCCTCGCCTCGCCGCGCCGGATCGCTTCCTCGTAAAGTTCGGCCGCGCCGAAATTGTAGCGCACCATGCCTGTGGTCTTCAGGCCGATCGCGTCGATGGCGCAGTCGGGGTTGCGTTTGCCGGCTTCCGACATCAAATTTCCTCTCTGGATTTGGCCGCATCTGACCGGGAATTTCCCGGAGCCCGCTAAGGGACTGTCAGGTTTCAGAACCAGAAAAGCCGAATGATATCAAATCATTAATCGATTTAAAAAATTTGAAAGTTGTTTAAATCGTTTATATGTGCAAAAAATCACAGAGGTTGCCCAAAGGATTGGCAGGCTTGCTTCGTCCAATCCCGATACGGGTGCGATGGTGTGTAGCGGCAGGCTGCCCGTGACTTCGCACGGGGCCTATGCCACATTTTGTACCCAATTTGTCCTGCAAAAGCCCCTTCTCGACGACAGAAGGGACAGCTCATGAGGGAGCCGCTTGAAATGGCAACAATCGCGCTTGTCGACGACGACCGCAACATTCTGACCTCGGTGTCGATCGCGCTCGAATCCGAGGGCTATCGGGTCGAAACCTACACCGATGGCGCGTCGGCGCTGGAAGGCCTGGCGGCGCGGCCGCCGAACCTCGCCATCCTCGACATTAAGATGCCGCGCATGGACGGCATGGAGCTGTTGCGCCGCATGCGCCAGAAGTCCGACCTGCCGGTCATCTTCCTGACTTCGAAGGACGACGAGATCGACGAGCTTTTCGGCCTCAAGATGGGCGCCGACGACTTCATCCGCAAACCGTTCTCGCAGCGCCTCCTGGTCGAGCGCGTGCGCGCGGTGCTGCGCCGGACCAGCGCCCGCGAGGCGGCGGCCAAGGCGCCGAGCCAGCAGGCCCGCTCGCTCGAACGCGGCCAACTGGTGATGGACCAGGAGCGGCATACCTGCACCTGGAAAGGCGAGCCGGTGACGCTGACGGTGACCGAGTTCCTCATCCTGCATTCGCTGGCGCAGCGCCCCGGTGTGGTAAAAAGCCGTGATGCGCTGATGGATTCGGCCTATGATGAACAGGTCTATGTCGACGACCGCACCATCGACAGCCACATCAAGCGGCTGCGCAAGAAGTTCAAGGCCGTCGACGACGACTTCGAGATGATCGAAACCCTTTATGGAGTCGGATACCGGTTCCGCGAAGCTTGAATAGGCAGTAGGGAATTGAATGGTGCGAGCGGCCACTCACGCATAGCCGCCAACCATTTCCCTATTCCCTACTGCCCACTCACTACTCACTAACTAAGCAGGGCCTGCTATTCGATGGCAGTGGAAGTAGAGCGAGGCAGACGGGCGGGCGCCGCAAAGCGTCCGCGGCGGATCGTGCCCGCCTTCGTGTCGAAATTCACGGTGCCGATGCGCCGGTTTCTCGGCCATCACATCTTTTCCAGCCTGACGCGGCGCATCCTGTTCCTCAATCTGGCCGGCCTCGCCGTGCTGGTCACCGGCATCCTTTATCTCAACACCTTCCGCGACGGACTGATCGACGCGCGTGTCGAAAGCCTGATGACGCAAGGCGAGATCATCGCCGGCGCGATCGCGGCTTCGGCGACCGTCGAGACCGATTCGATCAGCATCGATCCGGAAAAGCTGCTCGAGCTGCAGGCCGGCGAGAGCCTTGGACCCGGTTCGGACCAGCTCGACAATCTCGACTTCCCGATCAATCCGGAACGCGTCGCACCGGTGCTGAGGCGACTGATCTCGCCAACGCGCACGCGCGCCCGCATCTACGACCGCGACGCGAACCTGTTGCTCGATTCCCGTCATCTCTATTCGCGCGGCCAGATCCTGCGCTACGACCTGCCGCCCGTCGACGACGAGCAGCCCGGCGCCGTGGAGCGGGTCGAGAAATTCATCTTCGACTTCTTCCGCAACAAGGACCTGCCGGTCTACCACGAGCAGCCCGGCGGCAATGGCGCGGCCTTCCCGGAAGTGGTCAAGGCGCTGACCGGCAGCCCATCGACCATCGTGCGGGTGAGCGAACAGGGCGAGCAGATCGTCTCCGTCGCGGTGCCGATCCAGCGTTTTCGCGCCGTGCTGGGTGTGCTGATGCTCTCCACCGAAGGCGGCGACATCGACAAGATCGTCGCGGCCGAGCGCAAGGCGATCCTGCGCGTGTTCGGGGTGGCGGCGCTTGTCACCGCGATCCTGTCGATGCTTCTGGCATCCACCATCGCCAATCCGCTCAGGCGGCTGTCCGCCGCCGCCGTCAGGGTGCGCCGCGGCGTCAAGAGCCGCGAGGAAATCCCCGATTTTTCCGACCGGCAGGACGAGATCGGCAATTTGTCCATTGCCGTGCGCGACATGACGAATGCGCTGTACGCAAGAATCGAGGCGATCGAAAGTTTTGCCGCCGACGTTTCGCATGAATTGAAGAACCCGCTGACCTCGCTGCGCAGCGCCGTCGAGACGCTGCCTCTGGCGAAGAACGAGAACTCGCGTGGCCGGCTGATGGAAATCATCCAGCACGATGTGAGGCGGCTCGACCGGCTCATCACCGACATCTCCGACGCTTCCCGGCTCGATGCCGAACTCGCGCGCGATGATGCGGCAATCGTCGATCTGAAGAAGTTCGCGACCGATCTGATCGCGGTCTCGCGTGAGGCGACGCGCAACAAGAAGGCCGTCGAGATCGAGCTCAAGGTCGCCAAGCTACCGGCCGGCGCCAAAGGCTATTTCGTTGTCGGCCATGACCTCAGGATTGGCCAGGTCATCACCAACCTGATCGAGAACGCGCGCTCCTTCGTTCCCGACGAGCATGGCCACATCGCGATTTCGCTTTCGCGTGCCGGCAAATTCAACATCATCACCGTCGACGACAACGGCCCGGGCATCCGGGCGGAGAAGATCGATCGCATCTTCGAGCGCTTCTACACCGACCGGCCGGCCGGCGAGGCGTTCGGCCAGAATTCCGGCCTCGGGCTGTCGATCAGCCGTCAGATCGTCGAGGCGCATGGCGGCACGCTGACGGCCGAGAACATCCCCGGCACCAAGCCCGGCGAGATCAAGGGCGCGCGTTTCGTGGTGACGCTGCCGGCCGAAGGCTGATCGCCGAGCCGAACATGCCAGACTCCGCCCCGAAGCCCCGGAACATCCATGGGACGGCCATCCTGATCGGCGAGCACGGCGTGCTGATCATCGGGCCGTCCGGTGCCGGCAAGACGACGCTGGCGCTGGCGCTTGTCGATCATTGCCAGATGCGCGGGCTGTTTTCCCGAATGATCGGCGACGACCAGCTTTTTGCCGCGTGTCACGCGGGCCGGCTTGTCTGCCATGCGCCAACCACCATCGCTGGCCTTGCCGAAGTGCCCGGCATCGGTCCGCGTTCGCTGCCATCCGAACGGGCCGGCTTGATCGACCTCACGGTGCGCCTTGTGCAAGCAGGCGAGATGACACGGTTTCAGGGCGAGGCGACCGAGACGATCGCCGGTTGCCAGCTGCCGCGCGTCGATGTTGTCCGACAAAACGTCACAGCCGCGCTTCCGGTCGTCATGGCGCGGCTGTCGATACCGCCTTTTTCGTGATCCGGGTCCGGGTTTTTTGCTGCAATGCGGCAAAATGGCTTGGGCCGGCGCAATTTTGGGCTTGTCAACTGGCCGTGCGTCGACAAGATTGCGCTCCCGCCGCCTGGAATGGCTGGCGAACATACGATACGCCTATGAAACGGCGATGACGGGAGCCACCAAAGAATGATCGGACTCGTGCTCGTGACGCACGGTCAACTCGCCACCGAGTTCCGACATGCCGTAGAGCATGTCGTCGGGCCGCAAGACAATTTCGAAACCGTGGCGATCGGCGCCGACGATGATATGGAGCAGCGCCGGGCCGATATCGTCGACGCGGTCGCGCGCGTCGACACCGGCACCGGCGTCATCGTGCTCACCGACATGTTCGGCGGCACCCCTTCCAACCTCGCCATCTCGGTGATGGAATCCGGCCGCACCGAGGTCATCGCCGGCATGAACCTGCCGATGCTGATCAAGCTCTCCTCGATCCGCAAGGGCGACAACATGGCCGCCGCGCTCGACGAGGCGCAGGCCGCGGGCCGCAAATACATCAACGTCGCCAGCCAGCTCCTGAGCAGCAAATGAACGCATCGGCGCCACAGACGGATGAGGTGGTGCGGGAGTTTCCAATCATCAATCAGCGCGGCCTGCATGCGCGCGCCTCGGCCAAGTTCGTCCAGGTCGCCAGCGGCTTCGACGCCACCATTCATGTCGAGAAGGACGGCGTGAAGGTCGGCGGCACCTCGATCATGGGCCTGATGATGCTGGCGGCAAGCCCGGGCTATTCGATCCGCGTCATCGCCAGCGGCCCGGAGGCCGTGCCGGCCATGGACGCGCTGGAGCAGCTGGTCGCCTCGCGTTTCGGCGAGGAAATCTAGAACCCCAGCACAGGGATTTTGACCGGTCGGCTCTGTTTGCGTTGGCAGGTGGCATGCCTTGGAGATTGGCCGAAAGCGCCCATCGCGATCGTCATTCTAGGGCGGAGCAGGAGCGAAGCTCCGTCGCGAAGACCCTAGAATCCATGCCGTTACCTTCGCCGAGGAGCGCAACCGAGCAGAATTCTGCACCGCAGCAACGCTTCCAAGTCACGGCATGGATTCTATGGTCTGCGCGCGTCGCTTCGCTCCTTGCTCCGCCATAGAATGACGACGTTGGGGCGGCTTCAACCAATCCTGGGCGTTTGCGCTGATGTCACGGAACGGCAACCTTTCAAAATCCCTGTGTCGAGGAACTAAAGCGCGTTTAGTCCCTTGCTTCACATCTCGCTTTTCCAAGACATACGCGCATAAAGATTTCTTTATATCCCATTGTCGTCTTCCGACCGATCTGCTAGTCAGGCCGGCAATTCGCGCCCTCCCTGCGCCGTCCCGGCGCCGGCGCGTTTTTGAGATAAATCACACCGGAGCACTGCCATGACGGGTAGCAAGGACTATGTGGTCGCCGACATCTCGCTTGCCGGCTGGGGCCGCAAGGAGATCGAGATCGCCGAAACCGAAATGCCGGGCCTGATGGCCTGCCGCGAGGAGTTCGGCGCCAAGAAGCCGCTCAAGGGCGCGCGCATCACCGGCTCGCTGCACATGACGATCCAGACGGCGGTGCTGATCGAAACGCTGAAGACGCTGGGCGCCGACATTCGCTGGGCCTCCTGCAACATCTTCTCGACGCAGGACCACGCGGCCGCGGCGATCGCCGAAGCCGGCATTCCGGTGTTCGCCATCAAGGGCGAGTCGCTCGACGACTATTGGGACTACACCGACCGCATCTTCCAGTGGACCGACGGCGGCACCTCCAACATGATCCTCGACGATGGCGGCGACGCCACCATGTACATCCTGCTCGGCGCGCGCGCCGAGGCCGGCGAGGACGTGCTGTCCAATCCCGGCAGCGAGGAGGAGGAGATCCTGTTCGCCCAGATCAAGAAGCGCCTGAAGGCGTCGCCCGGCTTCTTCACCAGGCAGCGGGACGCGATCCGCGGCGTCACCGAGGAGACCACCACCGGCGTCAACCGCCTCTACCAGCTGCAGAAGAAGGGCCTGCTGCCCTTCCCGGCGATCAACGTCAACGATTCCGTCACCAAGTCGAAATTCGACAACAAGTATGGCTGCAAGGAATCGCTGGTCGACGGCATCCGCCGCGGCACCGACACGATGATGGCCGGCAAGGTCGCGGTGGTGTGCGGCTATGGCGACGTCGGCAAGGGCTCGTCGGCTTCGCTGCGCGGCGCCGGCGCCCGCGTCAAGGTCACCGAGGTCGACCCGATCTGCGCGCTGCAGGCGGCGATGGACGGCTATGAGGTGGTCACGCTGGAAGACGCTGCCCCCACCGCCGACATCGTCATCACCACCACCGGCAACAAGGACGTCGTCACGCTCGACCATATGCGGTCGATGAAGGACATGGTGATCGTCGGCAATATCGGCCACTTCGACAACGAGATCCAGGTGGCGTCGCTGCGCAACCTGAAATGGACCAACGTCAAGCCGCAGGTCGACCTGATCACCTTCCCGGACGGCAAGCGGATGATCCTTCTGTCCGAGGGCCGCCTGCTCAACCTCGGCAACGCCACCGGACATCCGAGCTTCGTCATGTCGGCCTCGTTCACCAATCAGGTGCTGGCGCAGATCGAGCTTTTCTCCAAGCACGGCCAGTACCAGAACCAGGTCTACGTGCTGCCCAAGCACCTCGACGAGAAGGTGGCGCGCCTGCATCTCGACAAGCTCGGCGCGCGCCTCACCGAACTGTCCGGCGAACAGGCCGCCTATATCGGCGTGACGCCGCAGGGACCGTTCAAGCCGGAACACTACCGCTATTAACCAAAGCGAAATTATCTACCATATATTGAAGCCGGGTGGTTGACTTTCCGCCCGGCTTTATTTTTTGCGTCATGATTCTTCACGCCGATTCCGGCAGGCGTTATTGTTGTGATTCGCGGTCCGGGGACATGATGGGCCGCGGGCGCATTCAGGGCGGTCTTGCATACAAGCGGCGAAGAGGACCAAGACATGCCGGGGGAATACCCGCCAAGCGCGGGAAAGGCCGTTTCCGGCGGCCATAGGGATTCGAACGAGGCCGGCGCTGTCCTGAAGGTCGGCGGTTTTCGTGCCGGCATGCGGCTGGCTTTGCTTCTTGCCACTTCGGCGCTTGCCAGCCCGCTGCTCGCCTTTGCGGTACATGCCGAGACAAGCATCCCGGGAAGGGCCGGAACGCCGGTCAGCACCGTCGAGGTCATGCAGCTCGCCATGTTCGTCGGCGTCATGGGCGCCGCGCTGGTCTCGGCCATCTTCCTGATCCGCGAGCGCGCGCGCACCGCCTCGCAGAACGTGCAGCTCAGAGCCCGCATAGCGGACGTCAACGCGGCGCTGCAGCGTTCCGAGGCATTGCTCAATCTGCGCGACCAGCGCCTGGTGGTGTGGACCACGGACAACAAGAAACCCGAACTCATCGGCAGCCTGCCGCTGGAGAGCGGCGCGCCCGAGGACAGGTCGGCTTTCCTCGCCTTCGGCCGCTGGCTGATGCCGCGCTCGGCGGCGGCGTTGGAGCATGCGGTTGCCGCGCTGCGCGAACAGGCGAAGGCCTTCGATCTTGTCATCGAAACGCAGGCCGGCGTGCCGCTCGAGGTGCATGGCCGCAAGAGCGCGGCGCATGTGCTGGTGCGCTTCGTCTCGCTGTCGGAGACGCTGCGCAGCCAGGCCAGGCTGAAGATCGAGAACCAGCGGCTCAGCGCCGACTACGACACCATGGTCGGCCTGCTCGACGCCTTGAAGATGCCGACATGGTTGCGCGCCGCGGACGGGCGATTGCAATGGGTCAACCGCGCCTATGCCGAGGCGGTCGAGGCGGAAAGCGCGGCCACGGCCGTGCGCGACGCCAAGGAATTCCTTGGCGGCCAGGCGCGCGAGCAGATCGCCGAGCAGCATAAATCGCGCCCGGTCTTCGAACAGACGCTTTCCACCGTGATCGAAGGCGACCGCCGCATGTTCGCGGTCACCGACTTCGCCGGCGCCGACGGCTCGGCGGGGCTTGCCTGCGACATCAGTGCCGCCGAGACGATCCGCGCCGAATATGAGCGGACCGTGCGCAGCCATGCCGACACGCTCGACCAGTTGAACACCGCCGTGGCGATCTTCGACACCGAGGAAAAGCTGCGTTTCTTCAACCAGGCGTTCCAGAAGCTCTGGGGCCTCGACAGCGGCTTCCTGCTCAGTGCTCCCTCCAACACGCTGCTGCTCGACCGGCTGCGCAGCGAAGGCAAGATCGCCGAACAGCCGGAATGGCGGCGCTGGAAGGAAAACCTGCTCAGCGCCTATCGCGCCGTCGAATCGCAGGAGCACTGGTGGCACCTGCCGGACCGCAAGACGATTCGCGTCGTGGCGAACCCGCAGCCAAAGGGCGGCGTCACCTGGGTGTTCGAGAACCTGACCGAGAAGATGGACCTCGAAAGCCGCTACCAGACCGCCGTGCGGGTGCAGGGCGAGACGCTGGACAATCTGGCGGAGGGCGTGGTCGTGTTCGGTCCGGACGGTCGGCTGCGCCTGTCCAATCCGGCTTTCATCGCGCTGTGGGGGCTGACGGTGGAAGCCGTCAAGCCCAATGTCCATGTTTCGGCGATCCGCGATCTGTGCGACCAGCGGGTCGCGAACAGCCCGTGGGGCGGTTTCGTCGCCGCGGTCACCGGCTTCGACGACGAACGCCGCGACCGTCGCGGCCAGATCGAGCTCGTCGACGGCACGGTGTTGAGCTACGCGGTGATCCACCTGCCCAACGGCCAGGTGATGATTACCTTCGTCGACGTCACCGACACCGTCAATGTCGAACGGGCGCTGAAGGACAGGAACGAGGCGCTGGAGAAATCCGACCAGCTGAAGAACGAATTCGTGCAGCACGTGTCCTACGAGCTGCGCTCGCCGCTGACCAACATCATCGGCTTCACCGAGCTTCTGTCGCTGCCCGCGACCGGGCCGCTGACGCAGAAGCAGCGCGAATATGTCGAGCATGTCGGCTCGTCGTCATCGGTGCTGCTCACCATCGTCAACGATATTCTCGACCTGGCGACTGTCGATGCCGGGATCATGCAGCTCGACATTTCCGAAATGAACATCGACCGGACGATCGCCGCGGCCGCCGAACTGGTCGCCGACCGGCTGGACGAGCACCGGATCAAGCTCGATATCGACGCGGCGGAGGCGCCGGCAAGCTTCCATGGCGACGAAATCCGCATCCGCCAGATCCTCTACAACCTGCTCAGCAACGCGGCGAATTATGCGCCGGAGGCGAGCACGATCACGCTGACGTGCCGCCGGTTGGCCGACAGCGTCGAGTTCTCGGTGCATGATAACGGCCCCGGCATGCCGCCGGACGTGCTGGAATCGGTCTTCCGCCGCTTCGAGCCGCGCGCCAATGGCGGGCGGCGGCGCGGCGCCGGGCTAGGGCTCTCTATCGTCAAGAGCTTCGTCGAATTGCACGGCGGAAGCGTGCGCATCGAGACCGGCAAGGACCGGGGCACCACGGTCATCTGCACCTTCCCGGACAAGCCTTCGGGTATCCCGGATACGCCGGCGGGCATCCGCGACGCGGCCGAGTAGCGCGGCCCGCATGGCAGGGACGTTGCTGGAGCGTTTTCTCGCCGACGAGGCGGCAACGGCAAGGCTTGGCGAGGACCTCGCCATGGCGTTGCGCGCCGGCGATGCGATCGCGCTGAAAGGCGATCTCGGCGCCGGCAAATCGACGCTGGCCCGGGCGCTGATCCGGGCACTCGCCGACGATACCGGCCTCGAAGTGCCGAGCCCGACCTTCACGCTGGTGCAAAGCTACGAGACGCGTGTTCCGGTCCATCATTTCGACCTCTACCGGCTGTCGGCGCCGGACGAGCTCGACGAGCTCGGCCTCGACGATGCGCTCACCCAGGGCGCGGCACTGGTCGAATGGCCGGAACGGGCCGGAGACCGGCTGCCGGGAACCGCGCTGTGGATCGATCTTGCCGAACGCGGCGAAGGCCGCGTGGCGAGGCTGTCGGGACAGGGACCGGTCTTCGAGCGCGTGGCGCGATCGCTGGCCATGCGCGATTTCCTGGCCGCCGCCGGGTGGGGCGAGGCCAGCCGCCGCCATTTCATCGGCGACGCTTCCGCCCGCTCCTACGAAATCGTCTCGCTGCCCGGCCAGGCGCCGCGCGTGCTGATGAACTCGCCGCGCCTCGTGCTCGGGCCGCCGGTACGCGACGGCAAGCCCTATGCGGTGATCGCCCATACGGCCCAGTCCGTCACCGCCTTCGTCGCCATCGACCGGGCGCTGCTTGCAGCCGGCGTCAGCGTTCCCGTGATCCATGCCCAGGACCTCGACCAGGGCTTTCTGCTCATCGAACATCTCGGCTCGGAAGGTTTTCTCGGCCACGACGGCCAGCCCATCGCCGAACGTTACGAAGCGGCGGCCGAGTTGCTGGCCATGATGCATGGCAAGGCTTGGCCCGAGCGCATGGAAGCAGCGCCAAGCGTGTACCACGACGTGCCGCCCTTCGATCGCGAAGCCATGCTGATCGAGGCCGATCTGCTGGTCGACTGGTATGTGCCATGGATCACCGGCGGACCGGCAAACGATGAATTGCGGGCAGGCTATCATAAGGTTTGGAATGCCCTTCTCGATCGCCTGGCGGGCAGCGAATACACGCTAATGCTGCGCGATTTCCATTCGCCCAACATCATCTGGCGCGCGGAGCGATCCGGCCTCGACCGGCTCGGCATCGTCGACGTCCAGGACGCGCTGATCGGACCGGCCGCCTATGACGTCGCTTCTCTAGCCATGGATGCGCGCGTCACCGTCTCGCCCAAGATCGAGCGGCGGACGGTCAAGGCTTATGTCGCGGCGCGGCGCGCCGCCGGCGCTTTCGACAAGGCCGGTTTCGCCGAGGCCTATGCGATCATGGCGGCGCAGCGCAATTCGAAGATCCTCGGCATCTTCGTGCGGCTCGAAAAGCGCGACGGCAAGCCTTACTATCTGAAGCACCTGCCGCGCATCCGCGATTACCTGAGGCGGGCGCTGGCGCATCCGGCGCTGGCTGGCCTGAAGGATTTCTACATGACCCACGGCCTGCTCGAGGACCGCTCGCCATGAAGCCGACGACCGCGATGGTGCTGGCGGCCGGGCTTGGCAAGCGCATGCGGCCGATCACCGACACAATGCCGAAGCCGCTGGTCAAGATCGCCGGCAAGACCTTGCTCGACTGGGGACTGGATAGCCTCGAGGCAGCCGGCGCCGCCAAGGCCGTCGTCAACGTGCATTATCTGTCCGAGCAGATCATCGCCCATGTCGCCGGCCGCAAGGCGCCGAAGGTCGTCATCTCCGACGAGCGCGAGGCGCTGCTGGACTCGGCGGGCGGCATCGTCCAGGCATTGCCGCTTTTGGGCGATGCGCCCTTCTACGTCGTCAACGCCGACACTTTCTGGATCGACAGTGGTGAGCCCAGCCTCGAACGCCTTGCCCTTGCGTGGGACGCTACCAGAATGGATATTCTGCTGATGCTTACCGATCTCGACTCAGCGACCGGACATTGCGTCGGCACCGACTTCCTGGTTGCCGCCGATGGTGCCTTACAGCGCTCGAAAGGTGACCCGACGGGGCTGATCTACGCGGGTGCGGCGATCATCCATCCGCGCATCTTCAAGAATGCGCCGACGGGCTCGCATTCGCTCAATCTCTATTTCGACAAGGCGATCGCCGCTGGGCGCCTGTTCGGCATGAAGATGAATGGAAGCTGGATCACCGTCGGCACGCCGGACGCCATTCCGGTGGCCGAGGCGGCGGTCGCCGGCGCTTTAGCGAAAGCGGTATGAGCGGCTCGCGCCGCGTCTTTTCAATCCCGCCCGGAGCGCCGTTCCTGCCGACTCTGGCGGGGGCGCTGCTCGACGGTCGGCTGATCCCCGGCTTCCGCTTCGACGGCGATCCGCTGGCGCTCGCCGATGCCACCATCTATGTGCCGACGCGGCGCGCGGCGCGGGCGCTGCGCGGCGCCTTCGTCGACATGCTCGGTGGACGCTCGGCCATTCTGCCAACGGTGCGGCCGCTCGGCGAATTCGACGAGGACGAAGCGGCCTTCGATACTGAGGCGGCACCGGCAATAGACCTTGCGCCACCGATCGCCGCGCAGGAGCGGCTGCTCTTGCTGGCGCCTTTGGTGCGCGCCTGGAAGGAGAGCCTGCCGGCGCATGTCAGGGAGCGGTTCAACGAGGAATTCGTCGTGCCGACCTCGGCCGCCGATGCCATCTGGCTGGCGCGCGACCTCGCCCGGCTGATGGACGAGATCGAGACCGAAGGCACGGACTGGGCGAAGCTTGCGACGCTGGTCACCGGCAACCTCGCCGGCTGGTGGCAGGTAACGCTCGATTTCCTCGGCATCGTCACCGACAACTGGCCGGACTTGCTCAAGGAGCGCAACCGCTCCAATCCCGCCGCGCACCGCAGCGCGCTGATCCGCCTGGAGGCGGCGCGGCTGAAGCGCAATCCGCCTGCAGGACCGGTGATCGCCGCCGGCTCGACCGGCTCCATTCCCGCCACCGCCGAACTGCTTGGCATTATCGCCGGCCTGCCCAACGGCGCCGTCGTGCTTCCCGGGCTCGACCGAGACCTGGACGATGCCTCATTCGCGGCGATCTCTGCGCCTGGCGCCCGGCCGGCAACGCTCGGCCATCCGCAATATGGCCTCGCCAAGTTGATCGGCGGCATCGGTGTTCCGCGCCGCGATGTCGAGGATATCGTCGCGGCGCCACCTCCGCTTGCGTTGCGCACGGCGCTTGTCGGCGAAGCGCTGCGTTCGGCCGAAACCACCGAATATTGGACCGAGACGCGGCCGCGTTTTTCGGCAAGCGATGTCGAACAGGCGCTGGCCGGCGTGACGCTGGTGGAGGCGGCGAACGAACGCGACGAGGCGGCGGCAATCGCAATCGCGTTGAAGCGGGCGGTGGAGGTGCCGGGCAAGCGCGCGGCGCTGGTCACCGGCGACCGGGCATTGGCGCGGCGGGTTTCGGCGGAGCTTCTGCGTTTCGGCGTGGTTGCCGACGATTCCGGCGGCACGCCGCTCACCAACACGCCAGCCGCCGGCCTGCTCAGGCTGGCGCTGAGCGCCGCGTTTCGGCCCGGTGATCCGGTAAGCCTGCTTTCCTTGCTCAAGCATCCGCTGCTCGGGCTCGGTCTGGAACGCCGAAGCGTGCGCAAGGCGACCGAGCTTATCGAGCTGGTGGCACTGCGCGGCGGCACGGGTCGGCCCGACGTCGCTTCGCTCGGTAAGCTTTTCGACATACGGCTAGCGGAGCTGAGTGGCGATACAAGGCAGCCTTTCTGGTTTTCGCGCCTGACCGTGCGCGGCATAGAGCAGGCGCAAGATGTGCTTAGCCGTCTTACCAACGCCCTCTTGCCGCTCGCCGCGCTGCGCGACGAGAAAGACGCCGACATCGCGACGCTGACGCGCGCGAGCGTGGTTGCGCTGGAGGATCTGGGCCGCGCGGCCGATAGCAGCCTGGCGGAACTCTATGCCGGGGACGCCGGCGAAAAGCTTGCCGAGCTGCTGCGCGGACTGGTGGCGGCGTCCTCACCCTTCACCTTCGCGGCGAGCGAATGGCCCGATGTGATGGAGGCGCTGATTGCGCCGGAAACGGTCAAGCCGGCGCAAGGCACCGACCGCAACATTGCCATCTGGGGTGCGCTGGAGGCCCGGCTGCAAAACGTCGACACTCTGGTCATCGGCGGGCTGAACGAAGGCGTGTGGCCTCGCAAGCCCGAGAGCGACCGCTTCATGTCGCGGCTTATGAAAACCGGCATCGACCTCGAGCCGCCGGAGCGGCGCATCGGCCTTGCCGCCCATGACTTCCAGATGGCGATGGGCGCCAGGGAAGTGGTGCTGGCGCGTTCGGCACGTTCGGGCGACGCGCCGGCGGTGCCGTCGCGCTGGCTGCAGCGCATCCTGACCTTCATCGGCAAGGAGCCGGCGGCCGCACTTCGCGGGCGCGGCGATGCATTGCTTGCCTGGGCGCGCGCGCTCGATGCCGGCGAGAAGAAGGATTTTGCGCCCCGCCCGCAGCCGAAGCCGCCGCTCAGCCAGCGCCCGCGGCATTTCTCGGTCACCGAGATCGAGACGCTGCGCCGCGATCCCTACGCGGTCTATGCGCGGCGCATTCTCGGCCTGATGCCGCTCGATCCGCTGATCCGCGATCCGGGTGCCGCCGAACGCGGCACGCTGTTCCATGAAATCCTGCATTTGTTCTCGCGACGGGTCGACGATCCACGCGCGCCGGGTGCGCTGGCGGCCCTTGTCGACACCGGCCGCACCTGTTTTGCGGACGCAGCGCTTCCGCCCGACATCGAAGCGGTGTGGTGGCCGCGTTTCGAAAAGCTCGCGGTCAACATCATTCAATGGGAGCGAGCGCGGGCACCTGATGTAGTCAGTCGGCATGCCGAGGAGCGTGCTGAAAAGACCGTTGTCGGCCGAACTGGTATTACCTTGTCAGGCCGAGCCGACCGGATCGATCTGCTCGCCGGCGGCATGGCCGACATCCTCGACTACAAGACCGGTTCCTCGCCTTCAAAGGCCCAGGCACACACGCTGCTGTCGCCGCAGCTTGCGTTGGAAGGCGCGCTGCTCAGGCGCGGCGCCTTCAAGGAGCTCGGCATTCGCGAGCCTTCGCAGCTTGCCTTCGTGCGGCTGAAGGCGAACGGCGATGTCGATCCGGAATCCATCCTGGAATACAACCGGAAACTTCGCACCGCCAACGACCTTTCCGAGGAAGCCTGGGCGCGGCTGGAACGGCTGCTGTTTCACTACGCGGATCCGGCAACCGGCTATCTGTCGCGCGCGCTGCCGTTCCGCGAGGGCGAAGCCGACGGCGACTACGACCATCTGGCGCGTGTGCTGGAATGGTCGGCCGGCGGCGCCAGCGAAGACGAGGCGGAAGGATGAAATATCCGATCCCCTCCGCTACCGCCGCCAGCCAGGCGCGCGCTTCGGATCCGGCCAATTCCGCCTGGGTGTCGGCGAATGCCGGGTCGGGCAAGACGCACGTGCTGGCGCAGCGTGTCATCCGGCTGCTGCTCAACGGCACCGATCCATCGAAGATCCTGTGCCTGACCTATACGCGCGCGGCCGCCGCCAACATGTCGAACCGGGTTTTTTCGACCCTGTCGGAATGGACAGCGCTGCCCGATGCCGAGCTTGCGGTCAGGATCGCGGCGCTCGACGGCCGCGGCGCCGACCGCGACATGATGCGGCGCGCGCGCCGGCTGTTTGCCGAGGCGCTCGAGACGCCGGGCGGGCTAAAGATCCAGACCATCCACGCTTTCTGCGAATCGGTGCTGCACCAGTTCCCGCTGGAGGCCAACATTACGGCGCATTTCGAGATGCTCGATCCGCAGATGGAGGCTTCGCTGTTCGGCGAGGCCCGCCGCGACATGATCTCGGGCGCAGGTGCGGGCGTCGAAGGGCTGGCGGAAGCCTTTGCCACGGTGCTGGAGCGCGGCGGCGAGTTCGGGCTCGACACGCTGCTCGCCGAGATCGTCAACAAGCGCGACGAATTGCGCGACTTCATCGCCAAGCTCGGCAAGGATCGGGACTTTCGGCCGCTGTTCGTCGAATTCGGCTTCCGGCCCGGGCAGACGGCCGAGGACATCGCCGCTTCCCTCTGGCCGCTGCCTGGCTTCGCCCCCAGTCAATTCGCCGAATTCGCGCATGCCGCGGATGCCGCCGACGCGAAGCAAGTGCTGAACAATGTGCTGCCTTATGCGCAGAGTGCCTTTGCCGAGGCCGATCCGATCCGGCGGCTGCGGCTGCTCGCCAAGGCATTCTTGCGCGCCGACGGCGACCCTTACGATCCGCCCAAGATTTTCCGAAAGGCTCTGGTCGACCGCCTGCCCGACCTGCCGGACCGCTATTTCGCGGCGGCAAAGGCAATCCTCGACGTAACCGACCGGCTGGCGCTGTTTCGCATGCTCGAAGGGACAGCGGCGGCGCTCACCGTCGCCGGCTGGCTGATCGCGCGCTATGAGCAGTTGAAGCGCAGGCGCGGCTTCCTCGACTTCAACGACCTGATCACCCGCACGGTCGGTCTCTTGTCGCGGCCCGATGCCGGGCCGTGGGTGCAGTTCAAGCTCGACCAGGGCATCGACCACATCCTGCTCGACGAGGCGCAGGACACCAGCCCGGACCAGTGGGAAGTGGTGAAGAAGCTGACGGAGGAATTCTTCGCCGGGCTCGGCCAGCGCGAGGCGGTCAAGCGCACGGTCTTTGCCGTCGGCGACGAGAAGCAGTCGATCTACTCCTTCCAGGGCGCGGCGCCGGATTCCTTTGCCGAAAGCCGGCTTTTGTTTGCCGGCCGCGTGCGCGACGCCGAAGCCGCCTTCGCCGATCTCCGGCTCACCTGGTCGTTCCGTTCGAGCGACGACGTGCTTGCCGCCGTCGACCGCGTCTTCGCCGAACCGGGCGTGCGGCGCGGCATCAGCCACGATCCCGATCCTTTGGTTCACAAGGCGATCCGCAATGACGCGCCGGGTTATGTCGAGGTATGGCCCTCGGTCGGCGCCGAAATGGTCGAGGAACCGGACGACTGGACGCTGCCGGTCAACCATGCCAGCGCGCCGGCCGTGCGGGTGGCCGAGCATGTGGCGACGACCATCCAGACCTGGCTGCGCAATGGCGAGATGATCGAAGGCAAGGGCAGGAAACTGACCGCCGGCGACATCCTCGTCCTGGTGCGCAAGCGCGACCGTTTCGTCCACGCCCTGTCGCGCAGCCTCAAGAACCGTCAGATTCCGGTCGCCGGCGCCGACAGGTTGAGCCTGCCCGGGCATATCGCCGTTCAGGATTTGATCGCGCTTGGCCGTTTCCTCATCCAGCCGGAGGACGATCTTTCGCTAGCCGCGGTGCTGCGCAGCCCGATCTTCGAGGTCTCCGAAGAAGCGTTGCTGGCGCTTGCCGGCGAGCGGCCCAAAGGCCAGTCGCTGATTGCCTCGCTGCGACAGCATGCGGCCGGCGGCGAGGCCCTGGCCGCCGTCGTCAGCCGGCTCGATGCCTGGACGAACGAGGTCGCTTTCAAGCCGGTGTTCGAATTCTACGCTGCGGTGCTTTCGCGCGACGGCCTGCGGCGCAAGATGACGGCGCGGCTCGGACCGGAGGCCGGCGACATCCTCGACGAATTCCTGAGCTTTTGCCTGGCCGAGGAACGCACCGGTCTGCCGGGACTGGAGTCCTTTCTCTCGACGCTGGAAAACGCCGGCCCCGAGATCAAGCGCGAGATGGACCAGACGCGCGACGAGGTACGGGTCATGACCGTGCATGCCGCCAAGGGGCTGGAGGCGCCGGTCGTCTTCCTGGTCGACGGCGGCTCGGCGCCGTTCAGCGACCAGCATTTGCCGCGGCTGATGCCCTTCGAGAGCTCGGGTTCGCAATGGAAAGGCAAGGGCTACCTCTGGCGTTCGGCCAGCGATGTCGCCAACGGCGTCTCAAAGGCGGCTTCGGGGCGGGCGCGCGAACTGGCGGATGACGAATACAGGCGGCTGCTCTATGTCGGCATGACGCGCGCCGAGGACCGGCTGGTCGTCTGCGGCTATCACGGCAAGCGGCAGCCCAGCACCGGCACCTGGCATTCGATCGTCAGCCGGGCGCTGCTGGGCGCGCCTGAAAGTTCCGAGCGCCGGCATCCCGCGACGGCCGATGTGGCGGTGCATCGCTTCCATATGACGAAATTGCCACCGGTGGCGCCGACCGGCGTCGACGAGGCAGGACCATTCGAGCATGCCGCGCCGTTGCCTGAAAACCTGTTCCGGCCGCTGCCGCCCTATGAGGAGCTGCCGCGACCGCTTTCGCCTTCCGGCGCCTCGGCGCTGATCGACGAGGCGAAAGACGCTGTCCCCGACATACGCTCGCCGGTGCTCGACCCCGCCGCCGAGCCCGGCTTTGCCGTCATGCGCGGTCTGGCCCTGCATAAATTGCTGCAAATGCTGCCCGGCATCGCGGAGGACGAAAGGCAAAGCGCCGCGGAGCGCTACCTGGCGCGTGCCGGCGCCGATTGGCCGGCGGGCGAGCGCGACAAGGCGTTGGACGCGGTGCTGTCGATCCTGTCCGACAACCGCTTCGGAGCGTTGTTCTCGCCGTCATCGCGCGCCGAGGTGGCCGTCATGGGTAGCCTCGACGTAAAGGGCAAGCTGCGCTCGATCTCCGGCAAGATCGACCGGCTGGCGGTCACCGCGGAAAAGGTGTCGATCGTCGACTACAAGACCAACCGGCCGGCGCCCAAAAGCCTGGCGGAGGTGCCGCCTGCCTATGTGCTGCAGCTTGCGCTCTACCGCGCGCTGCTCAAGCCGCTCTATCCGGGCCGCGAGGTGACGGCTGCGCTGCTGTTCACCGAGGCGCCGCGCCTGATCGAGCTGCCGGCAGCGGCCATGGACGGCGCCCTTGCCCGACTCACGGCAGCGTGACACAAGAACTGCTTGAACATCACCGCCGCAACCACCACATTTGGTGCAACCCGAGTTTTCGAAAGGATTTCAGCATGGCCACCGTCAAGGTCGACAAGGGCAATTTCCAGGCCGATGTGCTCAATGCCAAGGAGCCGGTCGTGGTGGATTTCTGGGCCGAATGGTGCGGCCCGTGCAAGATGATCGCGCCGGCGCTGGAAGACATTGCCAACGAGCTTGGCGCCAAGATCAAGGTCGCAAAGCTCAACATCGACGAAAACCCCGAGCTTGCCGCGCAGTATGGCGTGCGCTCGATACCGACGCTGATGATCTTCAAGGACGGCGAAGTCGCCGACATGAAGGTGGGCGCCGCGCCAAAGACCGCGCTGTCGCACTGGATCAACGGCAGCCTCGCCTGAGCCAATCCAAGCATTCAAAGAACGAAGCCCGGCCATCGCGCCGGGCTTTTCTTTGGCGCCATGGCTCGACGCGCTCTGGCCCTGACGCTTTGGCACGCTATCGCCTTTGCTGAAGCAATTCTAGGAAAAGTGTGAGGCGGTTTTCCGTCCGGAATTGCGTAAAAAAGAGATAGAAAAGGGAGAGCTCCATGACCGGCACCGCCAAAGCCACCGTCCACGTCGACAATGAGCGGGTGATCGTCACCGAATACCGTTTCGCACCGGGCGCCAACACCGGCTGGCACCGCCACGGCCACGACTATGTCGTGGTGCCGCTGATGGACGGCAAGGTGAAGCTGGTGACCGGGGACGGTGAATCCTTCGCCGAGATGAAGCAAGGCGCGCCCTATTTCCGCAGGGAAGGTGTCGAGCACGACGTCATCAACGCCAATGACGGCGAATATGCCTTCATCGAGATCGAGCTGAAGTAAGCGAGATGGCTAGCCAGCATCTGCTATCTTGATGGCTAAGTCTTGCCGGTATCCATTTCCGGGAAGCGGAGTTTCAAATGGCCCTACCAAAACTCTCGGTCCGTAGCGTAAAAGCACGAGACCTTGCTCATCGACTTGCGCGTCTGGAAAATCGCTCGATAGCAGACGTAGTCGAACGCGCGCTCGAATCCCTCGAATCCTATGAGATTCGGGAAGCTGGGCGCGAGCCCGCATCCAACCTCTATGCTCGCCTGGCGGCAAGCAGCGGCGCCGACATTGATCTGGAGAAAATTATCCGTGAAGGCCGTGAACTGTAGCCGAATTTCCGACTGATCAATAAGTTACCAGTCGGCGATGCGGTCGCCGCCGGCGAACTGCGCGCTTTTGCCGGTATATTCGAACAGCTCGATCCTCACGCCGTTGGGGTCGGTGATCCAGGCCTGCCAGGTGTCGTCGCAGGCGAGCTTCTTCGGCGTCGCCTCGATGCCCTTCGACCGGATATGGGCGACCGCGGCGTCGATGTCTTCTACTTCGAGGCAAAAGTGATTGATCTGGTTGCGCTCGCTGTAACTGGCCGCGCTCTTCTCGAACACCTCGACATGGCTGCGGCCGCCGCAGTCGAGGTAGAAGCCGAATATCTTGCCGTCGCGCAGGAAATTGAACCGTGTGTCCATGCCGAGCACGTCCCGGTAGAAGCTGCGCGTCGCCTCCAGGTCATGCGCAAAGATGCAAACATGGGCGAGCTGCTTCACGCTGATCATGGCCGGTTCCTTTCGCCCCCCGCCGAAATGCGACGCGCTCTCTGGAATTGGCTTACGTCGGCGGCGTGCCGTTCTCGGCCAGCACCGCGCCGGCGAAATAAAGCGAGCCGCCGATCAGGATGCGCGGCGCCGGGCCGTCCCAGCTGTCGCGAAGCAGCATCAGCGCGCTGGCAACCGAGCTCACCGGCTCGGCCGAAAGGCCGGCCTCAGTGGCGCGCAGCGCCAGCTCGTCATTCGGTGCACCGGCGTCGCTGTTGTTTACCGGCACTGTATAGACATGCCGGGCAAGGCCCTTGAAGGCGCTGAAATAGCCGGTCTGATCCTTGGTGTTGATCATGCCGGAGATCAGGATCAGCGGCCTCGGGTTCTTTTCTTCCTGCTCGGCCAACGCTTCGGCGATGACCACGCCGGCGCCCGGATTGTGACCGCCATCCAGCCAGATCTCGGCGCCCTTCGGCGCGAGCTCGACCAGCCTGCCCTGCGTCAGCTTCTGCATCCTTGCCGGCCAGGCGACATTGGTCATCGCCTTTTCGGTGGCGCGGTGGCTGATCTCGAAGCCGGCCGCCTTGACGGCGGCGATCGCCGCCGCGGCGTTGGCGAACTGGTGGCGGCCGGGCAGGCGCGGCGAAGGCAGGTCCATCAACCCGTCCTCGTCCTGATAGACCATGCGGCCGTTCTCCTCGAAGGCGAGGAAATCCTGGCCATAGACGACGGTCGGGCAATCCAGCCGCTCTGCCGTCTCGATCAGCACCTGAAGTACCGTCTCGCTTTCCTGCGCGCCGATCACCACCGGGCAGCCGCGCTTCATGATGCCTGCCTTTTCGGCGGCGATCAGCTCGACGCGGTCGCCGAGATAAGCCTCGTGGTCCATCGATATCGGCATAATGACCGTAACCGCCGGCCGTGTGATGACATTGGTGGCGTCGAAGCGGCCCCCGAGGCCGACCTCGACGATCGCCGCCTCCGCCGGGTGCTCCGAAAACAGGATGAAAGTGACGGCGGTGAGGATCTCGAAGACGGTGATCTTCTGGTCTGCATTGGCCGCCGCGACACGAGCGATGGCCTCGGCAAAGACGTCGTCGTCGACGAGCCTGCCGCCGCCTTCGGCCGCCAGCCGGTAGCGCTCATGCCAGTTCACCAGATGGGGCGAGGTGTGGACGTGGACGAGATGGCCGGCCGCCTCAAGCAATGCGCGCGAAAAGGCGGCGCAGGAACCCTTGCCATTGGTGCCGGCGATATGGATGACCGGTGGCAGCCGGTCCTGCGGATTGGCTAGGCGTTCGAGAAGCCGCGTGACGCGGTCCAGCGAAAGGTCGAAGCCTTTCGGATGCAGCGTCATCAGATGTTCGATTTCGCGGTCGGCGGAAAGCGTTGTCATGGCGGAATCCTAAGCGCACGCGGCGATGCGCGCAATCGCGGTTCGCGTCGGGTAGCGTCGCTTCAGACCTGCGGCCGCGTCTCGGCGTTGACGATTGCCGGCGGTAAAATCTCCTGCTCGAGCGGCTTCTCTACTTCCGGCACCTTGAGCAGCATTTTCAGCAGCCGTGCGATGGTCTGCCGCATCTCCAGGCGCGAGACCACCATGTCGACCATGCCATGCTCCATCAGGTATTCGGCGCGCTGGAAGCCGTCGGGCAGCTTTTCGCGGATGGTCTGCTCGATGACGCGCGGGCCGGCAAAGCCGATCAGCGCGCCAGGCTCGGCGATCTGGACGTCGCCCAGCATGGCGTAGGAGGCGGTGACGCCGCCGGTGGTCGGATTGGTCAGCACGACGATATAGGGCAGGCCGGCTTCCTTCAGGCGGTCGACGCCGATCGTGGTGCGCGGCAACTGCATCAGCGACAGGATGCCTTCCTGCATGCGGGCGCCGCCGGAGGCCGCGAACAGGATCAGCGGCCGCTTGCGCTGCAGCGCGACCTCGAAGGCATGCACGATGGCTTCGCCGGCGGCCATGCCGAGCGAGCCGCCCATGAAGGCGAAGTCCTGCACGGTGACGATGACCGGCAGCCCGTCGATGGTGCCGGCGCCATTGAGGATCGCATCCTCGAGGCTGGTCTTGGCCTTCGCCTCCTTCAGGCGATCGGTGTACCGCTTCTCGTCGCGGAATTTGAGCGGGTCCAGAACGACCTTGGGGTTTTCGAGCTGCTCGTATTTGCCGTCGTCGAGAAAGTACCGCAGCCGCTCCTTGGCTGAGATCTTCATGTGGTGGCCGGAAGCCGGGATGACGAACTGGTTGGATTCGAGATCCTTGTGGAAGATCATCTCGCCGGTCTCGGGATCCTTGATCCAGAGGTTTTCCGGCATGTCGGTGCGCCGGCCGAGCATCGAATTGATCTTCGGGCGGACGTAATTGGTGATCCAGTTCATGGCTTCGGCTCCTGTCCCGGAAGGACTTCAAGCAATTCCAGGAAAAGTCTGTGGCGGTTTTCCGACCGGAATTGCCGGGCAACAAATAGTCGGGCTATTCGGCGGCAGCAAGGCGGGCCGAACGAACGCCCTGGGCAAGGCCGCTGACCAGTGTGGCGACGGCCTCGGCCGGATCGGCGGTCTTTTCGCCCTTGGGGCCCAGCACGTTAGCAACCGCGTTGACAATCGCGGTACCGACGACGACGCCGTCGGCATTGGCACCGATGACACGGGCCTGCTCGGCGGTCTTGACGCCGAAGCCGACGCAGACCGGCAGATCGGTGTGGCCCTTGATGCGCTGGACCGCCGCCGCCACCTTCCCGGTGTCGGCAAGCGCGGAGCCGGTAATGCCGGTCATCGAGACATAGTAGACGAAGCCGGAGGTGTTTTCCAAAACCTTCGGCAGGCGCTTGTCGTCGGTGGTCGGCGTCGCCAGCCGGATGAAGTTCACGCCGGCCTTCAGCGCCGGGATGCAAAGCTCCTCGTCCATCTCCGGCGGCAGGTCGACGACGATCAAGCCGTCGATACCGCTTGCCTTGGCGTCAGTGAGGAAGCGGTCAACGCCGTAGATGTAGATCGGGTTGTAGTAGCCCATCAGCACAATCGGCGTTTCATTGTCGCCGGCGCGGAATTCGGCCGCCAGCTTCAGCGTTTTGGCCAGCGTCTGGCCGCCCTTAAGCGCCCGCAGGCCAGCCGCCTGGATGGCCGGACCATCGGCCATCGGGTCCGAGAACGGCATTCCCATCTCGATGACGTCGGCGCCCGCCGCGGGCAGCGCCTTCATGATCGACAGCGAAGTGCCATAGTCCGGGTCACCACCCATGAAATAGGTAACGAGCGCCGGACGGCCTTCGGACTTCAGCTTCGCCATGCGGCGGTCGATGCGGGTGGTCATTGTCAGATCTCCATGCCCAGCATCGAGGCCACCGTGTGCACGTCCTTGTCGCCGCGGCCGGACAAATTGACGATGACGATCTGGTCCTTGCCCATCTTGGGCACGATCTTTATCGCGTGGGCGATGGCATGCGCCGATTCCAGCGCCGGGATGATGCCTTCGACGCGCGTCGTCAGCTGGAAGGCTTCCAGCGCCTCGTCGTCGAGGATCGGCACATATTCGACGCGGCCGGAGTCGCGCAGCCAGGAATGCTCGGGGCCGACGCCGGGATAGTCGAGACCGGCCGAGATCGAGTGGCCGTCCATGATCTGGCCGTCGGCATTCTGCAGGAGGTAAGTGCGGTTGCCGTGCAGCACGCCCGGCGCGCCGGCGTTCATCGAGGCGCAATGCTCGATGCCGTCGAGTCCACGCCCGCCGGCTTCGATGCCGATGATGCGGACTTGCCTGTCGTCGAGGAAGGGATGGAACAGGCCGATGGCGTTGGAGCCGCCGCCGACGGCGGCGATGATGGTGTCGGGCAGCCGGCCTTCCTGCTCGAGGATCTGCGCGCGGGCTTCGGTGCCGATGACCGACTGGAAGTCGCGAACCAGCTCGGGATAGGGATGCGGGCCGGCGGCGGTGCCGATCAGGTAATAGGTGTCCTCGACATTGGTCACCCAGTCGCGCAGGGCCTCGTTCATAGCGTCCTTCAGCGTGCCGTGGCCGGCGGTGACCGGCCGCACCTCGGCGCCAAGCAGCTTCATGCGGAATACGTTCGGGCTCTGGCGGGCGACGTCGGTGGCGCCCATGTAGACGACGCACGGATAGCCGAAACGCGCCGCGACCGTGGCGGCGGCGACGCCATGCTGGCCGGCGCCGGTCTCGGCGATGATGCGCTTCTTGCCCATGCGCTTGGCGAGCAGGATCTGGCCGAGGCAGTTGTTGATCTTGTGCGAGCCGGTGTGGTTCAAATCCTCGCGCTTGAAATAGACTTTCGCGCCACCCCCGAGGCCCTGTGCCGAGGAAACCTCCCGAAGATGCCTGGTCAGGCCTTCGGCGAAATAGAGTTTCGACGGCCGCCCCGCATAGTGGGTCGACAGGTTCGTCAGCTCGGCCTTGAAGTCCGGATCGTTCTTGACCTCGTTCCAGTGCCGCTCAAGGTCGAGGATCAGCGGCATCAACGTTTCGGCGACGAAACGACCGCCGAAAATGCCGAACATGCCCTGCTCGTCGGGCCCGGTGCGGAAGGAATTGGGCATTGCCGGCTTGTTCATCGCCGATCTCCTAAATCTTGGCTTGCGAGCATGTCCTTGTCGGAAAACCGGTTCCCACTTTTCCGGGGACATGCTCGGGTTTGAAAAGTTCGTTCAGGCGGCGCGGTCGTCGCGCGCGGCCCCGACGGCCCGGAAAAACTGCTCGATCAGCGCCGGATCCTTGACGCCCGGAGCGCTTTCCACACCGGACGAAACATCTATTCCGGGGGGGTTGGCCTGTCTCAGGGCATCGCCGATATTGGCGGCATTGAGCCCCCCGGAAAGCATGTATTCGACGCCGTCGTCAAGGCCGGCAAGGATGCGCCAGTCGAAGGCGACGCCGTTGCCGCCCGGCAATTGCGACCCCATCGGCGGCTTGGAGTCCAGGAGGAAGTGGTCAGCGACGCCGATATACGGCTTTATTCGCTGCAGATCGGCCGGCTCGCTGATCGACAGCGCCTTCATCACCGGCAGGCCGTAACAGGCCTTGAGTTCCGCCACCCGCTCGGGCGTTTCGGAACCATGCAGCTGCAGCATGTCAGGCTGCATCCTGGCGACGATCTCGTCGAGAAAGGCATCATCGGCATCGACGGTGACGGCAACCGCCAAGGCCTTGTCGCGCGCCGCTTCACGGAGGCGCCCGGCCTCAGCCGGCTCGACATAACGCGGGCTCTTCGGGAAGAAAATGAAGCCGACATGGCTGGCACCGCCGGCAAGGGCGGCGGCCATCGCGGCGTCGGTCTTCAATCCGCAGATCTTGATGTCGAGCGTCATGGCGCGGACTTGGCACGAAACGGCCGAAGAGTCGAGAAAAAGCATGCTGTTGCCGGCTCTGCGGAAAACACTACCTTCATATAGGAACCACAGGCGGGAGCACGATAAGCATGGCCGACCAGACCGTCGCCGAACTGAAGCAGAAGATCGCGCAGGCGCGCGAGGTGATCATGCATCTGATGGACAAGGCGGCCTTTAACGGCGCCGAGGCGCACCGGGCGCTGGATTACTTCGGCAGCGATGCCTTTGATCGGAATTTTCTGCCGTGGCCGCATCAGGGCGAAGAGGGGTTGCGGCCGGAGGAGCTGAATGCGGCGAATGACGATTGAGCGGTCGCAGGGCGCGGCAACCGTGATTTCGTCATCCTCGGGCTTGACCCGAGGATCCATGCCGTGACGTCCGCCCAGGATGCGGCGACCGAGAATAACCGCCGTTCTGAGACGCTTCTTGTCAAGGCAAAGCAACTTCTGGACCCCGCTCACGCGTCACGGCATGGAACCTAGGTCTACGCGCGTCGCTTCGCTCCTTGCTTCGCCCTAGGATGACGAAGCTGAGCTGACCCAGCTAATCTCCAGCGTTGCCCACGAGCGACGGCCAGCCGTAATGGCGCCTCGCAGACGCCCTACTCAAACACGATCGACTGCAGGGCGCCGCCGTTGCGCTTGAGCCAGTCCTTGCAGCGGTCGGTATCCGGGCAAAGCTTCTCGCACAGTTTCCAGAATTTCGGGCCGTGGTTCATCTCCTTGAGATGCGCCACCTCATGCGCCACCAGGTAGTTTATCACCGGCGCCGGCGCCATCATGATACGCCAGGAGAAAGAGAGATTGCCCTCCGAGGTGCATGACCCCCAGCGGCTGGACGTATCCTTGTATCGTATCGCCTTGGCGCGCTTGCCGATCGCCTCGGTGTGCTTCACCACCAGCTTCTCGATCTCCTTCTTGGCCTCGCGCTTGAGGTAATCGGCGATGCGGCGCGGCAGGTGGATGCGCTCGCCATGGACGATCAAGAGCGGTCCGCGCTCGTCTCGCGAGACGGTGACGGAGCCGCGCTTTGCCGGCTCATGGACGATGCGGTGCGGCACGCCGCGGATCGGGACCTTGATACCAGGCCGCACCTGCGGCCGCGTCGGCACCTTGGCCAGGCGCTGCTCCAGCCAGTCCTGGTGGCGGTCGAGGAACTTTTCCACCTCGCCGCGGCGCAGACCCGGCGGCACGGTGATGCGCAGACCCTGGCCGCCGGAATCGATGCGCAGCGTGAGCCGCCTGGCCCTGGCGCTTTCGACTATTTTCAGCGGCAGCGTGCGACCGGCGACGCAATGTTCCCGCTCCACGACAGGCGTGGGCTTTGGCTTGGTCAGATTGCGAAAGAAGCCGAGAGTCATGGCTGGACGATACGCGATTCGAAAAAAACGGCCAGTGGAGGGAAGTCACATAGAGAACAAAAAAGAAACGGCGCCGCTGGACGCGACGCCGCATATCATACCGAGACCTGTCGCGCGGTCTCAGTCGTCGAGCAGGTTCGTGCCCTTGCCGCGCTTCGGAGCGGTCTTGTCGGTCGAGCTGGTGGCGGTCGGCGCGGTCGACTTGTTGCGGTTCGCCATGAAGCGATCGAACTCATCCTGGTCCTTGGCGCGGCGCAGTTCGCGGGCGTAGTCGTCGAACTCGGTCAGCATCTCGTCGAGCTTGCGGCGCTCCTCGGCGAGGCGCTCGAGTTCCTTCTCGCGCCAGTCGTCGAAGGCGACGTTGCCGGTGCGGGCCGAACCGTGGCCCCAGCGGGCCGCCTTGTCGGAGCCGCGGCGGCAGCCGGCGAAGATGCCGTCCGTGGCGCGGTTGACGTCGCGCTTGAAGCCATCGAGCCGATCGCCCCAGATGATGTAGGCGAGCATGGCGAAGCCGAGCGGCCAGAACACCATGAAGCCGATGACCATCAGCGCGATGGTGGCCGGCGTCCAAGCCGGACGGATCAATGCACTTGTGTTCATTTTCTCCCAATCCTTACGTTGGAGACAGCCAAACCGGCTGCGTGGAATCGAAATGGGAAGGCGAAATGGGCGATTCAAGGCAAGTTGGGCCAAAACCGGCGAAGCGCCTGAAATGATTATCGCTTTTTGAGTTTCTCCAGGAAAAGCACTGCCATTCCGGCGACAAGGCCCCAAAAAGCGGCGCCGACGCCGAACAGGGTGAGCCCGGAGGCGGTGACGGCAAAGGTGATGGTGGCGGGCATGCGCTCGGCCTCATCCCGGAGTGCGATCGACAAGGCGTTGGCTAAAGACGCCATCAGCGCAAGCCCGGCGACCAGCACGATCAGGCTCTGCGGCAGGACGGCGAAGATCGCGACCAGCGAGGCGCCGAAGATGGCGAAGATCAGATAGGCGAGCGCATAGAACGGGCCCGTCTTCCAACGCTCGGCGGGGTCCGGGTGCACGTCGGGGCCGGTGCAGATTGCCGCCGAAATCGCCGCCAGATTGGTGGTTGCGGCGCCAAACGGCGCCGACAGCAGCGAAAACAGGCCGGTGACGCCGATCAGCGGTCCAGGTTCGGGGTCGTAGCCCGCCGCGCGCAGCACGGCGAGGCCGGAGAGATTCTGCGAGGCCATGGTGACGAGGTAGAGCGGCAGCGCCAGCCCGACGACCGCCTGGGCGGTGAAAACAGGAGCAATCAGCGTCAGCGTCGACAGTTCCGGCGCCGGCAGGCCGCCGACACGGCCGGTGAGGAAGGCCGCGAGCCCGCCGCCAACCAGAACCGCCAGCACCGACAGCGCCGGATTGAACAGGCGGATGACGAAAAAGGCCGCGATCAGCGGCAAAATGAGCCAAGGGTCCGCTGGAACGACCTTCACCGCATTGATGGCGAAGGTGACGACGATACCGGCCAGCATGCCGGAGGCGACGGACGCCGGTATCTGGGCAATCAGCCTGGTCAAGGGCTTGAACAGGCCGGTAGCGATCAAAAGAATGCCGGTGACGATGAAGGCGCCGACGGCTTCGGGCATGGTGAAGCCGCTGGACGCGGCAACCAGCGCCAGACCAGGCGTCGACCAGGCGGTGATAACCGGCATTTTCGTGCGCCAGGACAGCCACAGGCATTCGATCGCCATGGCGAGGCAGATCGCCGTCACGCCGCTCGCGGTCTCGATCTGCGTCGCGCCGACCGCCTTGGCGGCCGCAATGACGATGGCCAGCGTCCCGCCGAAGCCGACGATCGCCGCGACGAAGGCGGATATCGGGATCGAGACGCGCATTCTCAGGCCGCCCGCTTGACCATGTCGCCTACGGCTCGCTTGAGCATTTCGAGATCCTCGGGACGGGACAGGCGATGGTCGCCGTCCGGGATCAGCGACAGCGTCACGTCGTCGGCCGGCAGCAGCGCCGCGAGCTTTAGCGCATGGCCCGAAGGCACGTCCGGATCGGCCAGGCCCTGCAGGATGTGAACCGAACAGTGGGTGTCGATCGGCCCGGTCATCACCCGGTTGGCCCGGCCGTCCTCGATCAGCGCGCGCGTGTAAAGATAGGGCTGGTCCGAGTAATCGGACGGCTCGGCGAAAAAGCCTTTTTCCTCAAGATCCTGCCGCTGCGCGGCGGTCAGCATCGGCTCGATCAGCTCGACGGTGAAATCAGGCGCCGGGGCGAGCAGCACAAGGCCGGCTACGCTTGCGTCGCCCGCCCTGCGCAGTTCCTGCACCATGCGCAGCGCGATCCACGCACCCATCGAGGAGCCGACCAGAACCTGCTTGCCCTTACTGAACCGACGAAAGACGGCAAGGCTCTCGGCCAGCCATTTGGAGATCGTGCCGTCGGCGAATTCGCCGCCCGATTCACCGTGGCCGGAATAGTCGTGGCGGAGATATGCGCGGCCTTCGCGACTGGCCCAGATGGCAAGCGTCTCCGCCTTCGTGCCCAGCATGTCGGACTTGTAGCCGCCGAGCCAGACCACGCCGGGTACCGCGCCAGGCGTCTGCCTGACGGCGATGTTCGACCCGTCCACATCGATGAAAACCGGAGCGCTGGCAGCCATGATCCTATCCTTCCGACCGGTCTTTTGGCACAGGCCGTGGTTCAACGAAAAGTGCTCGCGGCATTTCTTTGCTTGGTGCAGACAATTGCCAGGCGGCAGGTGATTTTCCGGCAGGGCTATGCTATTGACTCCGGCCGCGCGCTCACCACATAGGCGCGTCCACCTATTTTGACTCTAAAGAAACCCTGAACGAAACGGCCGAGGAGACCACGACCATTCGCAGACCTTTCAAAGCAGCGGCACCCACCAAGGACGGGCCGCGCTCCAACCGAGATATCCGGGTGCCCCGGGTCCAGCTCATTGACGCCGAAGGCCAGAACCGCGGCGATGTTTCCATCAACGACGCATTGCTGCTGGCCGAAGAGGCCGGGCTCGATCTCGTCGAGATATCGCCCAATGCGGTGCCCCCCGTCGTAAAAATCCTCGATCTCGGCAAGCTGAAATACGCCAACCAGAAGAAGGCGGCCGAAGCGCGCAAGAACCAGAAGGTCATCGAGATCAAGGAGATCAAGATGCGCCCGAACATCGACGACCATGACTACGAGACCAAGATGAAGGCGGTGCGCCGCTTCTTCGAGGAAGGCGACAAGGTCAAGCTGACGCTGCGCTTCCGCGGCCGCGAGATGGCGCATATGGAACTCGGCATGCAGCTTCTGAACAAGGTGCGCGAGGAAGTCGCTCTGATCGCCAAGGTCGAGGCGGAGCCAAAGCTCGAAGGCCGCCAGATGATGATGGTTCTGGCACCGCGCTGACTGGGGTGCCTGTGCGTTCGTCCCCGTAGAGGCGAGAAAGGCGCGGCTGCCAAAACCGTCGCGTCCATCACGGTTTCGAGGGAAGAGAAGTGACCGGTCCGCGTCGCATCCCGCTCTAAAATCCGCCCGAATTGCCGGGCACGGCGTCCCGACGATCGGCGGGGCGCCTGTTTTCAATCCGATCGCCGCTCGACGATCGGATGGGTCATGGTCGATGAAATGAAGGTGCCTGCCGACAACCAGAATGAAGGGTTGGGCGGCTACCAATATATGCGCCGTATCGTGCTGGCGGTGCTTGTGGTGGTGCTGTTTGCGACGCTTCTTTTTGGCCAGTCGACTTTTCCTCCCGATACCCCGATGCACGAGTCGATCGAGATGTTCGGCGTGCTTTTGATCTTCCTCGGCATTGTCGGGCGGTTGTGGTCGACGCTCTATATCGGCGGGCGCAAATCGGCCGAAGTGGTCACCGGCGGGCCTTATTCGATCACCCGCAATCCGCTCTATCTGTTCTCGACGGTTGCTGCAGCCGGCGTCGGCGCGCAGATCGGCTCGTTTTCAGGCATCATCCTCTTCGCGCTGCTCTGCGCCGGCGCCTTCCACATCGTCATCCTGCGCGAGGAGCGGTATCTGAAGGAAGTGCTCGGCGCCCCCTATGCGGCTTATCTGGCGCGTGTGCCGCGTTTTTTCCCGAAGCTTTCGCTCTATCAGGAAGCCGAGACCGGCAGCTTCAAGCCGCGTCTGCTCTTGAACACGCTGCTCGACGGGCTGGTGTTTCTGGTGGCGCTGCCGGCCTTCGAGCTGATTGACGGCGCGCAGCTGACAGGTGTGCTGCCGGTATGGTTCCGCCTGCCCTGACTGCGGACAGTGCGTCGCACGGCTTCGGGTGTTGCGCACCGGCCCCGTTTGATCTATAGGACCGCGGTTCCAAAAAAACCGCCCGGCAGGGCATGCCGTGGCGGTTTCGTTTGCTTTTCGGGCTTTGGTCGGCCCGAAGCGAGAAAAGAAGCGCGATGGTGCGCCACCAATACGGAGTAGCAAAATGCCCAAGATGAAGACCAAATCGGCCGCCAAGAAGCGGTTCAAGATTACTGCCACCGGCAAGGTGCTGTCGGCTGCCGCCGGCAAGCGCCACGGCATGATCAAGCGTTCCAACAAGTTCATTCGAGATGCCCGCGGCACGATGGTTCTGGCTGAACCGGACGGCAAGAAGGTCATCAAGAATTTTCTGCCGAACGGCCTCTGAGCATTCGGCCCTGGAACCGCTTTTTGTTTTTACGCAATTCCGAACGGAAAACCGCTGAACACTTTTCCTGGAATTGCTTTTAAGGAGATCATGACATGGCACGCGTAAAGAGAGGCGTCACCGCCCACGCCAAGCACAAGAAGGTTTTGAAGGCCGCCAAGGGTTTCTACGGCCGCCGCAAGAACACCATCCGCATCGCCAAGCAGGCGGTGGAAAAGTCGCTGCAGTACGCCTACCGCGACCGCAAGAACCGCAAGCGCTCGTTCCGCGCGCTGTGGATCCAGCGCATCAATGCGGCGACCCACGAGCACGGCCTGACCTATGGCCGCTTCATCGACGGCCTCAACAAGGCCGGCATCGAGATCGACCGCAAGATCCTTTCGGACATGGCCATCCACGAGCCGCAGGCTTTCGCAGCCCTCGTCGCCAAGGCCAAGGTCGCGCTCGAATATCTGAAGAACACCACGCCGAATGCATTTGAGAGCGCTGTCGCCTAAGCCAGCGCTTCCCAAGCATTTTTAATACTGATTTGGGGAACCCGCGCTGGCACGGCTGGCGCGGGTTTTTCTTATGCCTGAAAAATCACCTTAAACGTGACTTTCACTTTCGAGGTTGATTTCCAACGAAGCGAGTTTGACCGTGAACGACGCAACTACCGGCTTGGATACACTTGAAAATTCCCTTCTAGCCGAAATCGCGGCCGCGGCCGACGAGCCGGCGATCGAGGCGGTGCGCGTCTCGGCGCTGGGCAAGAAGGGCTCGGTCTCCGAAATGCTGAAGACGTTGGGCGCCATGAGCGCCGAGGAGCGGCAGGTGAAGGGCCCGGCGATCAACGGCCTGAAAAGCCGCATCACCGAGGCGCTGATGGCGCGCAGGGCGGAGCTGAAGGACGTGGCGATCGCAGCCAGGCTCGCCGCCGAGACGGTCGACGTCACGCTGCCGGTGCGCCAGTCGCCGGCGGAGCGCGGCCGCATCCATCCGATCAGCCAGGTGATCGACGAGATCGCGGCGATCTTCGGCGATCTCGGCTTCGCTATCGCCGAAGGTCCGGATATCGAGACCGACTATTACAATTTCACCGCGCTGAACTTCCCCGAGGGACATCCGGCGCGCGAGATGCACGACACCTTCTTCTTCCATCCGGACGAGAAGGGCGAGCGCAAGCTGTTGCGCACGCACACCTCGCCGGTGCAGATCCGCACCATGGAGAAGCAGAAGCCGCCGATCCGCATCGTCATCCCCGGCAAGACCTACCGGCAGGATTCGGACGCCACGCACTCGCCGATGTTCCATCAGGTCGAGGGGCTGGTGGTCGACAAAACCGCCAACGTCGCCAACATGAAGTGGGTGCTGGAGGAGTTCTGCAAGGCCTTCTTCGAGGTGCCGAGCGTCAAGATGCGCTTTCGGCCATCCTTCTTCCCGTTCACCGAGCCCAGCCTCGAGGTCGACATCCAGTGCGACCGCTCGCGGCCGGGCGAAGTGCGCTTCGGCGAAGGCTCCGACTGGATGGAGATCCTCGGCTGCGGCATGGTCCACCCCAACGTCCTGCGCGCCGGCGGGCTCGATCCCGACGAATATCAGGGCTTTGCCTGGGGCATGGGCATCGACCGCATCGCCATGCTGAAATACGGCATGCCGGACCTGCGCGCCTTCTTCGATGCCGACGTGCGCTGGCTGTCGCATTACGGTTTCAGGCCGCTCGACCTGCCGACGCTGTTCGGAGGACTGTCGACATGACCGCTCCCCACACCGGGGGCTGCCGCTGCGGCGCGGTGCGGTTCGAGGCGTCAGCCGAGCCGCACCACATCAGCTATTGCCATTGCGGCGATTGCCGGCACGCCAGCGGTGCGCCGGTGTCGGCCTTTGTCGGATTCATGGCCGATCAGGTCGCGCTCAATGGCAAATCGCTGAAAAACTACCGCAACGGCCCGGTGGAACGCTCGTTCTGCGGCATTTGCGGCTCGCCCATCGCCTATGTCGACCAGCGGCTCGACAACCAGATCTATTTCATGGTCGGCGCCATGGACATGCCGGCCTATTTCAGGCCGACCGTGCATGCGCATGTGCGCGAGCAACTGCCCTTCCTGCACATGCCCGACGCATTGCCGCGCGAGCTCAAGACCAGCGTGCCCCGGCCCGACGAACAAAGGCCTGACGGGCAAGTACCGAACGGAACAGAACCATGAAATTCACCCTCTCCTGGCTCAAGGACCATCTCGAGACCGACGCCTCGCTTGCCGAGATCGTCGAGCGGCTGACCGCGATCGGCCTCGAAGTCGAACATGTCGACGACAAGGCCAGCCTGAAGCCCTTCGTCATCGCCAAGGTGCTGACGGCGGTGCAGCATCCCGATGCGGACCGGCTGCGCGTGCTCACCGTCGACACCGGCGACGGCAAGCCGCCGGTGCAGGTCGTTTGCGGCGCGCCCAACGCCCGCGCCGGCCTGATCGGCGCCTTCGCGGCGCCCGGCACCTATGTTCCGGGCATCGACGTGACGCTCTCGGTCGGCAAGATTCGCGGCGTCGAAAGCCATGGCATGATGTGCTCCGAGCGCGAGCTGGAAATCTCCGACGAGCACAATGGCATCATCGATCTGCCGCAGGATGCGCCGGTCGGCACCAGCTTCGCGGCTTACGCGCATCTCGACGATCCGGTCATCGAGATCAATCTGACGCCGAACCGCCCGGACGCCACCAGCGTCTACGGCATTGCCCGCGACCTCGCGGCGAGCGGGCTCGGCCGGCTCACCGGCGGCGGGATCATGCCGCATGCCGGCGACGGCCTGTGCCCGGTCAAGGTCACGATTGAAGCTCCGGAGCTCTGCCCCGGCTTTGCGCTCGCCCTGGTCAAAGGCGTGAAGAACGGCCCCTCGCCGAAATGGCTGCAGCGGCGGCTGATCGCCATCGGGCTCAGGCCGATCAGCGCGCTGGTCGACATCACCAACTATGTCACCTACGATCGCGGTCGGCCGCTGCATGTGTTCGATGCGGCGAAGGTCGCCGGCAATCTCACCGTGCGTCGCGCCAGGGCGGGTGAAAAGGTGCTGGCGCTCGACGGACGCGAATACACGCTGACGCCCGAGATGTGCGTCATCGCCGATGAGGACGGCGTCGAATCGATCGCCGGCATCATGGGCGGCGAGCATTCGGGCTGTGACGAGAACACCACCGACGTGCTGATCGAATCCGCGCTCTGGGATCCGATCACCACGGCGCGGACCGGCCGCACGCTCGGCATCATCAGCGATGCGCGCTACCGCTTCGAACGCGGCGTTGACCCCGAATTCATGGTGCCGGGCATCGAGCTGGCGACCAAGCTGGTGCTCGATTTCTGCGGCGGCACGCCGAGCGAGATCGAGGTGGCGGGCTATGCCGGCCACAAGCCGAAGATCGTCGCCTTCCCGCTGTCGGAAGTGAAGCGGCTGACCGGCATCGAGGTGCCCAAGGCCGAGGCGCTGGATATCCTGACCCGCCTCGGCTTCGGGCCGCAGGGCTCCAGCGATGTCGTCAAGGTGAAGGTGCCGTCCTGGCGGCCGGACGTCGACGGCAAGGCCGACCTCGTCGAGGAGGTGATGCGCATCCATGGCGTCGACAACATCGCCCCGCAGCCGCTGACTTCGCATGACGCGGTCAACGGCAAGATCCTGACCATTCTGCAGATCCGCACCCGCGCGGCCAGGCGCGCGCTGGCCGTGCGCGGCATGATGGAGGCCGTCACCTGGTCGTTCATCCCGGCAAAACACGCCGAACTGTTCGGCGGCGGCCAGACGGCGCTCAAGCTCGCCAACCCGATCGCCGCCGATATGTCGGACATGCGGCCCTCGCTACTGCCCGGGCTGATCGCGGCCGCGCAGCGCAATGCCGACAAAGGCATCGGCGACGTGGCGCTGTTCGAGGTCTCCGGCACCTATGAGGGCGACGCCGCCGACCAGCAGCGGCGCGTCGCCGCCGGCGTGCGGCGCGGCACGGCCAAGCTCGACGGCTCGGGCCGCAGCTGGGCCGGCAATGCCGGCCCGGTCGGCGTGTTCGACGCCAAGGCGGATGCAATCGCGGCGCTCGAAGTCTGCGGCGCGCCGGTCGACCGGCTGCAGATCGAGCCCGGCGGCCCGGCCTGGTATCATCCAGGGCGTTCCGGCACGATCAAGCTCGGCCCCAAGACGGTGCTCGGCACCTTCGGCGAGTTCCATCCGAAGACGCTGGAAACGCTCGACGTGTCAGGTCCGATCTGCGGCTTCGAGATTTTTGTCGATGCCGTGCCGGAGCCGAAGGCCAAGCCGACGCGCACCAAGCCGAAGCTGGAACTCTCGCCGTTCCAAGCGGTGAAGCGCGACTTCGCCTTCGTCGTCGACAGGTCGGTCGAGGCCGGCATGCTGGTGCGGGCGGCACTTGCCGCCGACAAGAAGCTGGTCACCGGCGTTTCGGTGTTCGACGTCTTCGAGGGCGCCTCGCTGGGTGCTGCCAAGAAGTCGATCGCCATCGAAGTCTCGATCCAGCCGGTCGAAAAGACGCTGACCGACGAGGATTTTGAGGCGCTGGCCAAGCGGATCGTCGACAACGTCAACAAGCAGACGGGCGGCGTGCTGAGGGCGTGAAGTGCGGCACGCCCAACGGCTTCCGCCAGGGGAAAGTGGCTGTGAGCGAAAATCTGTCCATCGACTGGCTGGCGACGCATATCGGAACCATCGACGGGTTCCTGAACGAGCAGGAGTGCGCCGACCTGATCGCCGACAGCGAAAGACGCGGCTTCGAGGAGGCCCGCGTCAACAGTGGTGGCGACGCGCTGCTGATGAAAGATCTGCGCAACAACGACCGCGTCGTGTTCGACGACGAGGATCTCGCCGACCTGTTTTTCGCACGGGCGCGGCCTTTGCTCTACCGTGGCTTAGGCGAGTGGCGGCTCAAGGGCTTCAACGAGCGCTTCCGCTTTTATCGCTATGGACCGGGCCAGAAATTCGACTGGCACAATGACGGCTATTTCGAGCGTGGCGCTGACGAGCGCAGCCAGTTCACATTCATGATCTATCTATCGGACGACTTCGATGGCGGCGGCACGTCGTTTCGCGGCTCGCTGCCGGGCTACGACGGCACCAGCCTGACCGTGAAGCCCCGCAAAGGAATGGCGCTGGCTTTCTATCACCCGATCGAGCATCGCGGCGACGAAGTGCTGTCGGGGCGCAAATATGTCATCCGCACCGATGTGATGTACAAACGCTAAGCCAGCCGTTGCGGAGCGATGGCGAATCGTCCTCCAAAGGGCGATGAGCCATCTCCGCTATTCCGGCATTCCGTTCGAAGAGCAGCGCGCGGCTTTCCTGGCCATCGTCGCAACGGACCCGCTACTGGATGAAACGCTGGCGCGCGTGCGCCAACTCGCGCTGCCGGACTGGCTGGTGGTTTCCGGCGCGCTTTACAACAGCGTCTGGAATCATCTGACCGGCAAGCCCCCGGGCTACGGCATCAAGGATGTCGACCTGTTCTATTTCGACGATGCCGACCTTTCCTACGAAGCCGAGGATGCGGTGATCCACCGCGCGGCGAAGCATTTCGAGGGACTGAAGCTGCCGGTCGAGGTGCGCAACCAGGCGCGGGTGCATTTGTGGTATCCGACGAAGTTCGGGCAGGAATGTCCGCGCTATGCGAGCGCGCGTGAGTCGGTGAGCTATTTTGCATCGAAGACGCATGCGGTGGGGGTGCGGTACGATATTGAAGGGCAGTTGGAGCTGGTGGCGCCGTTTGGGCTCGACGATGTCTTTTCGTTCCGCATCACGCCGAACCGGGTGCTGGATAATCAGCGGACGCATGAGGCGAAGGGGGCGCGAGCGCGGGAGTATTGGCCGGAGATCGAGGTGATGCCTTGGTGAGAGATGCTGGCGCGAGGCGCCCCCCTCTGCCCTGCCGGGCATCTCCCCCTCTCGGGGGGAGATTGGCAGCTTGGGCGCCGGCGCTTCTCCTCATAAGGTTGGCGATTGGCGAAAGCGCGGGAGACATCCAATCTCCCCCCTTGAGGGGGAGATGCCCGGCAGGGCAGAGGGGGGCGCCTCGCGCCGACCTTTCAACAAAAGGGGCGCCGAAGCGCCCCTTTCCACCTTCACCCATTCACCAGCGCCATCAGCTCCTCGGTATAGCGCTTGCCGACCACCTTGTCGGGTGACAGCGCATCGCCGATCGCCGCCACTTCCGCCGCGCTCAGCTCGATCCCGGCCGCTGCCGTGTTCTGCTCAAGGTGGCGGATCTTGCGTGCACCCGGGATCGGCACGATGAAATCGCCCTGGTGCAGGACCCAGGCGAGCGCCAGCTGCGCCGGCGTGACGCCCTTTTCCGTCGCCATCTTTTCCAGCATCGCGATGACGGCGTTGTTGGCTTCCATCGCCTCGGCCTGGAAGCGCGGCAGGGTGCGGCGCCAATCGCCGGCGCCGAGCGCGTCCGGCTTGCTGAGCGTGCCGGTGAGCAGGCCGCGGCCGAGCGGGCTGTAAGGCACGAAGCCGATGCCGAGCTCGTGGCAGACGGCGAAGACCTCATCCTCCGGATCGCGGCTCCACAGCGAATATTCGCTCTGCACGGCGGCGATCGGATGCACGGCATGCGCCCGGCGCAGCGTCGCGCCGCTCACTTCCGACAGGCCAAGCGCCCGGACCTTGCCTTCGCGCACCAGCTCGGCCATGGCGCCGACAGTGTCCTCGATCGGCACGTTCGGGTCGACGCGATGCTGGTAATAGAGATCGATCACGTCCGTGCCCAGCCGCTTCAACGAAGCTTCGGCCACCGCCTTGACGTGCTCGGGGCGGCTGTCGACGCCTATCATGCGATCGGTGCCGGAGCCTTGCTCGGAGATCTTGAAGCCGAATTTGGTGGCGATCGTGACTTTGTCACGCACCGGCTTCAACGCCTTGCCGAGCAGGATTTCGTTTTCGAAAGGCCCATAGACTTCGGCGGTGTCGAAGAAGGTCACGCCGATCTCGACGGCGCGGCGAAGCGTGGCGACGGCTTCAGCCTCAGGCTGACCGCCATAGCCGAAGCTCATGCCCATGCAGCCGAGGCCGACGGGGAAGACTTCGAGTTCAGTTCCTAATTTGCGGGTTTTCATGGCGCATCTCCTTGTTGCGATGGGCCAGAGATAGCGCCTTGCCTTCCGTTCGATAATCATGTCTCTTTTGCACGGCTTGTACTAGATTATAGATCAATGGATCGCACCAACCTCTCCCAGCTTGCCGTGCTCGCCACTGTCGCCCAATGCGCGAGCTTTCGTGGCGCCGCGCGCGAGCTCGGCATTGCGCCTTCAGCCGTGAGCCACGCGGTGTCGAGCCTGGAGGCGCGGCTCGGCGTGCGGCTGCTGGCGCGCAGCACGCGCAGCGTCGCACCGACCGAGGAAGGCGCGCAGCTCCTGGAACGGCTGCGGCCCGCGCTCTCGGAGATCGACCTCGCGCTGGAAACGGCGGTCGAGGCGCGCGACCGGCCGGCCGGCAATCTGCGCTTAAGCGTCCCGCGCACCGCCGCGCATCTGGTGCTGACGCCGCGGCTTGGCGCCTTTGCCGCCGCTTATCCCGAGATCGTGCTGGAGATCGCCATCGAGGACCGTTTCACCGACGTGGTCGAAGGCGGCTTCGACGCCGGCGTGCGGCTCGGCGAAAGCCTGCAGCGCGACATGATCGCGGTGCGCATCGGGCCGAGCATTCGCGGCGCGGTGGTCGGCGCGCCCTCCTATTTCAAGACGATGCCGAAGCCGCGCCATCCGCGCGATCTGGCCAACCACCGCTGCATCCGCTTCCGCTTTTCCAGCGGCATCCTCTATCGCTGGGAATTCGACAAGGGCGGCGAAGAGATCGAGATGGCGGTCCAGGGGCCGCTTGTCCTCGACGAGGATCATCTGATCGCCCAGGCGGCGGTGGACGGCGCCGGGCTTGCCTTCGTCTTCGAGGATTATGTTAAGGCGCCGCTGGCCGACGGAAGGCTGGTCCGCGTGTTGGAGGACTGGTGCCCGTCCTTCGACGGCTTTTTTGTTTACTACCCCAGCCGTCGTCAGATGCGCCCGGCGCTCAGGGCGTTCGTGGATTTCTTCAAGGTCGGCGGGTAAGCCCACCCTCCGCCTTGCGGGGAGGGTAAGGCTCCCGGAAGAAAGCCGGCGCCAGCTTCGTTCGCCTTCCATGCAAACTTCCATCACCAACACCTCCACCCGCTATGGCTGGCCAACCATCATCCTCCACTGGCTGATCGGCATCATCTTCATCGGCCAGTTCGTGCTTGGCTTCGTCATGGTGCGCATGGCGAGCCAGCGAACGTCCTTCGAGCTGATCCAGTTGCACAAGTCCTTCGGCTTCCTGCTGCTTGGGCTGATCATCCTGCGCATCGCCTGGCGGCTCGGCAACGCCGCGCCGCCGCTGCCGGCTTCGGTCGGAATGCTGGAGCGCAGGACGGCGCCGTTGGCGCATTTCGCGCTCTATGCGTTCCAGGTCGCCCTGCCCTTGTCCGGCTGGGCGCTGGTTTCGGTGTCGACGCTGGAAATTCCGAGCATGCCGTTCAATCTGTTCGTGATGCCCAACCTGCCGCTGGCAGAATCCGATGCCGCCGAAGGTTTCTGGGCAGCCGCGCATTGGTATCTCGCCTATGCCGGCATCGCGCTGGTGGCGCTGCATGTGGCGGCGGCGCTGCGGCATCATTTCCTGCTGCGCGATAATATACTGACGCGCATGATCACGCCTTCGTCAGGCGGGGAATAGAACAGACCCGCCATTCGTTGACGGGGGCGAGATGACAGCAATGCGCTGCCTCAGGAAAAGGACCATCCCCATGCACGCGCGTATCCTCGGATTGGCGGCTTTCGCCGCTTGCCTTGCCATGCCTGTCTACGCGGCGGTGGCGCTCAGCGACGCCGCCGGCAGCTACACGATCAGCCCGTCGGGTTCCAGCGTCCGCTTCACCATCGGCAAGGCCGGCGGCGGCGGCTTCGACGGCGCCTTCGGCCGCTTCAAGGGCACGATCCGCATCGACAATGGCGATGTCGGCCGCTCCAAGGTCGACCTCACCATCTATCCCGAAAGCGTCGGCACTGGCCAGGGCCGCATCGACGCCTTCCTGCGCTCCGACGCGGTGTTCGACGCCACCAACAATCCGGAAATCCAGTTCCGATCGACCAGCGTGACCCGCACCGGCGACACGACGGCGCTGGTGACCGGCCGGCTGACCGCGCGCGGCAAGACATTTCCGGAAAAGTTCACGGCCGAGCTCGGCGGATTGAAGGGCGGAACCATCAAGTTCCACGTCACCGGCAAGGTGCTGCGGTCGCGCTACGGCATGGATGTCGGCACGCCGCTCTATTCCAACATCGTCGACTTCGACATGACGCTGATGGGCAAGAGGGGTTAGGTCCCCGCATTGGCTTTTCCTTCGATTTCGGGCAAACCTCGTCGCCTGCAAACCGATATGGAGAAGCGTGATGTTCCGATGGGGTGTTCTGTCGACGGCAAAGATCGGCCGCGAGCAGCTTTTGCCGGCAATCGTGGATTCGGAGAACGGCGTCTTGTCGGCGATCGCCAGCCGCGACCTGTCGAAAGCGCGCGCGCTTGCGGATCGCTTCGGCGCTCGTCATGCCTTCGGCTCCTATGAGGAGCTGCTTGCCTCCAAGGAGGTCGATGGCGTCTATATCCCGCTGCCGACCTCGCAGCATGTCGAATGGACGGCAAAGGCGATCGAGGCCGGAAAACATGTGCTGGTCGAGAAGCCGCTGGCGCTCGACGCCAAGGACATTTTGCCGCTGATCAAGCTGCGAGACCAGAGGAAGGTGCTGGTCTGCGAGGCCTTCATGGTCGTCTATCACCCGCAATGGATCAAGGTGCGCGACTTGATCGCCAGCGGCGCCATCGGCCGGCTGCGCCATGTGCAGGGCGCGTTCTCCTATTACAATGTCGACCCCAAGAATATGCGCAACCAGCTCGACCTCGGCGGCGGCGCGCTGCCCGACATCGGCGTCTACCCGACGGTGTCGACGCGCTTTTCGACCGGCAAGGAGCCTGTTCGCGTGCAGGCGACGATCGAGCGCGACAAGACATTCGGCACCGACATCTATTCCTCGATCCGCGCCGATTTCGGCGACTTCGAGCTGTCCTTCTATCTGTCGACGCAGATGGCGGCGCGGCAGGTGATGGTGTTTCACGGCGAGAAGGGTTTCATCGAGGTGTTCGCCCCGTTCAACGCCGGGCTCTACGACCACCATCGCATCGAGCTGCACAACCAGAACCACACCGAGGCGCAGGTGTTCCGCTTCCCCGGCACGCAGCAATACCGGCTCGAGTGCGAGACCTTCGTACGTGCCGCCCAGGGTGGCAAGGACCGCGTCTTCACGCTGGAGGAATCGGTGCTGAACCAGAAGGTCATCGACGCCATCTTCCGCGCCGGCGAAAAAGACGGCTGGGAGAAAGTCTAGCAGTTCACCGTTTCACGGAAACGGCGATCCGCCATAACTCTTTGTTTTGACGCAATTGCAGACGGAAAGCCACGTCACACTTTTCCTGGGATTGCTCTAACTCTCGCAATAAGTTTGCCGGCTAATTCTGGGAGGAAAAATGGCTGACGCGGACGTGATCATTGTCGGCGCGGGGCTGGCCGGCCTCGTTGCCGCGGCCGAACTGACCGACGCCGGCAAGAAAATCATCATCGTCGATCAGGAACCGGAACAGTCGCTGGGCGGCCAGGCGTTCTGGTCGTTCGGCGGGCTTTTCCTGGTCGATTCGCCCGAGCAGCGGCGCATGCGCATCCGCGATTCCCACGACCTGGCGCTCGAAGACTGGATGGGCACAGCCGCCTTCGACCGTCCAGAGGATTTCTGGCCGCGCAGATGGGCGGAAGCCTATGTCGGCTTCGCCGCCGGTGAGAAACGCTCCTGGCTGATGGAGAGGGGCTTGAAATTCTTCCCCGTCGTCGGCTGGGCCGAGCGCGGCGGCGGCAATGCTTACGGTCACGGCAATTCGGTGCCGCGCTTCCACATCACCTGGGGCACCGGCCCTGGCGTGCTCGAGCCGTTCGTGCTGCGCGTGCGCGAGGCGCAGAAGCGCGGGCTGGTCCAGTTCAAATTCCGCCACCGGGTCAACGAGATCATCCGAACCGGCGCCACTGTCACGGGCGTGCGCGGCGATGTGCTGGAGCCGAGCAGCGCCCAGCGCGGGCAGAAGAGCGCGCGCCAGGTAACCGGCGAGTTCAGGCTTAGCGCGGAAGCGGTGATCGTCGCTTCGGGCGGCATCGGCGGCAATCACGAGCTGGTGCGCCAGAACTGGCCTCAGCGCCTGGGCGCTGCGCCGAAGCGGATGATCACCGGCGTGCCGGACCATGTCGACGGCCGCATGCTGGCGATCACCGAGGCGGCCGGCGGGAGGGTCATCAATCGCGACCGCATGTGGCACTATGTCGAGGGCATCAAGAACTGGGCGCCGATCTGGACCGAGCATGCGATCCGCATCCTGCCCGGCCCCTCGTCGCTCTGGCTCGACGCGCGCGGCAAACGGCTGCCGGTGCCGCTCTATCCGGGCTTCGACACGTTAGCCACGCTCAACCACATCATGAGCACCGGCTTCGACTATTCCTGGTTCATCCTGACCAAGAAGATCATCCAGAAGGAGTTCGCGCTGTCGGGCTCCGAACAGAATCCCGACCTCACCGGCAAAAGCTGGCGACAGGTGCTGGGCCGCGCCACATCGGGTATTCCCGGTCCGGTGAAGGCGTTCATGGAAAGGGGCGAGGACTTCATCGTCGAGGCCGACCTTTCCAAGCTGGTGGCGCGCATGAACGCGCTGGCCGGCGGCGAGCCCTTGCTGGAGGTCACGCAGGTCGAGCGCGAGATCCGCGCCCGCGACATGCAGCTCGACAACCCGTTCTCCAAGGACGCGCAGATCACCGCGCTGCGCGGTGCGCGCGCCTATCTCGGCGACAGACTGATCCGCACGGCGAAGCCGCACAAGATGCTCGACCCGGCGAACGGCCCGCTGATTGCGGTGCGCCTCAACATCCTGACCCGCAAGACCCTGGGCGGCCTGGAGACGGACCTGGACAGCCGCGTGCTCGACGCCGAGGGGCAACCGGTGCCGGGGCTCTACGCGGTGGGCGAGGTGGCCGGCTTCGGCGGCGGCGGCGTGCATGGCTATGCCGCGCTGGAAGGCACTTTTTTGGGCGGCTGCATTTTTTCAGGCCGCAGCGCCGGGCGGGCGGCGGCCAAGGCGGTCGCCTGACCGCATAGGCCGGCGACCGCGGGCCGCTACCGGCTGGCCAGCATCATGCGGTTGCCTTCACTGTCGCGGAACTCCGCGACGGTGCGGCCCGGATGCCATGGCGCTTCCAGCGGCTCGGTGACGATCTCGACGCCCTTGGCCCTGAGCGAGCCGACCCTGGCCTCGACGTCGTCGTCGATCAGGACCAGCACCGGATCGGCACTCGGCAACGTATCGGCGCGGCTGATGAAATGCAGGTTTGTGACCGCGTGGGGGAAGGCCAGTTCCACCCAACGCCAGCCACTGTCACCCATCGGCTGGTCGGCAATGACATGGCAGGCAAGATTGTTGGTGTAGAACGCCTTGGCGCGGTCCTGGTCAGATACCGGCAGCTCGGCAAACTGGATATGCATGGATGTCTCTCCTCATCGCGGAGGCCGCCGATGCGGCCTCGACGTGTAAAAGACGACGAAGACGGGCAAAAAGATTCTCGTTCGACGAGAATCTTTTTGCCGAACCAAAACGTCTTTCCTTCGCAAACCCATCGAAGGAGACGACCATGACCTACAACCTCATCCGATACGGCGTGAAAGACGCCAGCATCGCCGAGAACCGGGCGCTGGTTGCCAAAGTGTTCGAGGCGCTGGACGAAACACAGCCTCAATCCGTGCGCTATCTGGTGCTTGAACTGGAGAATGGCGAATTCGTCCATCTTGTCGGCTACGACAAGGACAGCTCGGCGCTGACCGAACTCGACGCTTTCAAGGCTTTCGGAGCCAGCCATGCCGATCGGCGTTCGACGCCGCTTGCCAGGTCGCCGGCGAAGATCGTCGGCAACTATCATATGCTGGCGAACACTGACGAAGCCGTTCCAGCCTGACCGGCGTAGCATGGCTCCAAGGCCGGCGATCAAGAGAACGAGGACGATGATCTCAGCGAAATTCGACCGCGCGGAACTTGAATCCATGCTTGTCGGCCTGCGGCCGAAATTGCACCGCTACGCGGCCCGCATGGCCGGCTCGACGGTCGACGGCGAAGACATCGTGCAGGAAGCGGTGGTGAAAGCGCTTGCCGCGCATGACGGCGGCGCCGCGATCGAACGTCCCGAACAGTGGCTGTACCGCATCGCCCACAATGCGGCGCAGGATCATCTGCGCCGCCGCCAGCGGGAACATTCCCGCATGACCGAGGCCGATATGACTGGAATAGAGGACCTCTCGGCCAACGCCGAGGCAAGGCTTGCGGCGGCAACAAGCCTCCGCACCTTCATGCAGCTTTCACTGGCGCAGCGCAGCGCCGTGATCCTGACCGACGTGCTCGGCCTCAGCCTCACCGAAACCTGCGAGGTGACGGGTGCAACGCTTGCCGCCACCAAGGCGGCGCTGCATCGCGGCCGGACGGAATTGAAGGCATTGGCGGCGTTGCCGGATGATGTGGTGGCGCCAAAACTCGATCCGGAAGAAGAGCGTCGGCTGCGCCGCTACATCGACTTGTTCAACGCCCGTGACTTCGATGGAGTCAGGGCCTTGATCGCGGAGGACATCCAGCTCGAGGTTGTCAACCGCACGCGTCTCAGCGGCAAGAAGCAGGCCTCGACCTATTTCGGAAACTACGATCGCGTCAGCGACTGGGCGCTGTCGATCGGCTTTGTCGAGGGCCGGCCGGCGATCCTGATCCGCAACCCGCAAGCCGACAATGCGGTGCGTGGTTTTATGCTCCTGGACTGGCGCAATGGCCTGGTCGTGGGGATCCGCGATTTCCGCTACGCGCCCTACTGTCTCGAGAATGCCGACATCCGCGCCGTCCTCGTTTGACCGACGCCTGAGGCATCGCCCGTCATCAAATCATCGTGAAGTCGCGCGATCGTCACGGATCGGCCATCAGAGCAGCAGCATAGGCCAGGCGGAAGTCGGCCAGTTTCCCGTCCAACACGCTGCGGTGCGATCATTTCAACCGGCCGCGAAGCGGGGACCCTGATCAGACATCATTCGTTTTTTGTCATTTTCACCATCCACGCATAGTGCGAGCGGATACGAGCTCGCGGGGTTCCCAATGTCTCTCAATGAAGCCACCAAGCCCGCCAGGCAGGACTCCGGCCAGACCACAGCAACGGCTGCAGCGCCGGCGCGCGATCAGATCCTAATCGGCCCCGATTTCATCCAGAAAGGCGAGCCGCATGAGCGGCTCGACCGGTTCTTCGGCGACCTGGCAAGCCGCTTCGACGCCGCGCCCGCGGTTATTTCCGGCGGCCGGCCCTGGTCGTATCGCGAGCTGAACAACCGCGCCAACCAGTTCGCGCATCTGCTGATCGAGCGCGGCGTGAGGCCTGGGGACAGGATCGGGCTTTTGCTCGACCGCTCCGCCGAGACCTATATCGCCATCCTTGCCGTCATGAAGGCCGGAGCGGCATTCGTTCCGCTGGCTACCGCGTTTCCCGAAGATCGCATGGTGATGATCATCGAGGACGCCAACGTCACGATGGTGATCAGTGTCTCCGGCTATGCGGCGCGCGTGGCGCGCCTGCCGGTTCCGCACATCTCGATCGATTCGGCGGAGTCCGAAATCGCGCTCCAGCCGGAAACGGCGCCCTTGTCGGACGGCAGCCAGGATCAGACCTGCTATATCCTCTACACCTCGGGCACCACGGGCAAGCCCAAGGGCGTGGTCATTACGCATCAGAGCTTCTGCAACTTCATCCGCGTCGCGGCGGCGTCCTATGGCTACCGGCCGGGCGACCGCGTGTACCAGGGCATGACGATCGCGTTCGATTTCTCCTCGGAGGAAATCTGGGTGCCGTTTGCCGCTGGCGCCACCGTCGTGCCGGCGCCCGGCCAGCAACCGCTCGTCGGCGAGGAACTGGCGAGCTTCCTGCGCGAGCACAACATCACCTGCATGGCCTGCAGCCCGACGCTGTTGTCATCGATCGAGAGCGACGCTCCAAGCCTGCGCGCGATCCTGGTCGGCGGCGAGGCCTGCTCGCAGAAGCTCGTTACCCGCTGGGCGAAGCCGGGCCGCAAGATTCTCAACACCTACGGGCCGACCGAAGCGACGGTTACCGCAACCATGGCCTTGCTGAGCCCGGACGAGCCGGTGACCATCGGCAAGCCGCTGCCTACCTATTCGATAGTCATTCTCGACGCGCAAAAGCCGGAAGTGCTGAGCGGCGACCAGTTGGGCGAAGTCTGCATCGGCGGCATGGGCGTGGCGGTCGGCTACCTCAATCGGCCGGAACTCACCGAGCAGCGATTCATCAAGGATTTCATCGGCCTGCCCAACAACCCCGGCGGCCGCATCTATCGAACCGGCGACCTTGGCCGCATCAACGACAATGGCGATATCGAATATCACGGCCGCATCGACACGCAGGTGAAGATCCGCGGCTACCGGATCGAGCTGGGCGAGATCGAGGCCGTGCTTCTGGATCAGCCGGGCATCGCGCAGGCCGCGGTCACGACGTGGGAGATCGAGCCCGAGCGCACGGAGCTTGTCGGCTACTATGCGCCCAAGAGCGGCGGCGCCGGCGTGGATCGCACCGCGCTGGTGCAGGAGCTCAAGCGGCGGCTGCCCGACTACATGGTTCCAGCCTATCTGGAGCAATTGCCCGCGATCCCGATGACCGTTTCCAACAAGGTCGATTTGCGGAAGCTGCCTAAGCCGACAAGCGCCCGCGTCGCCGCCGGCCATGCGATGATCGACCCACGCAACGAGGACGAGAAGTTCCTCGTCGACACGCTGCAAGACGTGCTGAAGTTCGAGGATATCTCGATCGAGGATCACTTCTTCGACGATCTCGGCGCGAACTCGCTGTTGATGGCGCGGTTCTGCGCGCGCATCCGTTCGCGCAAGGCCTGGTCGACGACTTCGATGCGTGACATCTACCTGCACCCGACCGTGGCGCGGCTCGCCGATCACCTGCGCGCGCCGCAGATGGCCGCGGTTGCGGCGAGCGAGCCGATGCTGACGCACCAGGCATCCAACCTTGCCTATTGGACAACAGGCTTCGGCCAGTTGTCGTTCTACGCGGCCTACAGCTATCTCGCGCTGTGGGCGATCAATGACGGCCTCAACTGGGTCTATGACGCCCTGGACGACCCGGCATCTCTGTACCTTCGCTGCGTTCTTCTGTCAGCCGGCGTGTTCTTCGGGTTGAGCGGCTTCGCCATCGCCGCCAAATGGCTGCTGGTCGGCCGCTGGAAGGCCGAAACCTTTCCGATCTGGGGCTGGCGTTACTATCGCTTCTGGATCGTCAAGACGCTGGTCCGCAGCGCCCCGGTCGTGCTGTTCCGCGGCAGTCCGCTCTACAGCCTCTATCTGCGCCTGCTCGGCGCGCGGCTCGGCAACCGCACGGTCGTCGAGTGCAGGGCGGTCCCGGTCTGCACCGACCTGATCGCCATCGGCGACAACTCGATCCTGCGCAAGGATTCGACGATCCTCGGTTTCCGCGCGCAGGCGGGCTACATCCATACCGGGCCCGTAAACATCGGCAGCAATGCCTTCGTCGGCGTTGGATCGGCCCTGGACATCGACACCCGCATGGGCGACGGCGCGCAGCTCGGCCATGCCTCGTCGCTGCATCGCGGCCAGGCGATCCCGGCCGGCGAGCGGTGGCACGGATCGCCGGCGATCCCGACCGAGGCGGATTACTGCACCGTTCCCAACGTCCCGCTCTCGCGGGTGCGCCGGGTCATCTACGAGATGATCCAGCTCTTCATCCTATTTGCCATCGTCACACCGTTCCCGCTTCTGTTTCACAGCTACTGGGAAAATGTCGGTGACGACTACGATGAAACCATCGGCGTCGTGGCGATCGGCACCACGGTCACGGTGGCGGGGTTCATCATCGGCGGGGTGCTGCTGGCGGCCATCGTGCCGCGGCTGTTCAACCTCATGCTGAAGCCCGGCCGGAACTATTCGCTCTACGGGTTCCACTACTGGCTGCAAACGATGCTGGAGCTGATCAGCAATGTGCGGCTGCTGAACGTGCTGTTCGGCGACAGCTCGGCCATCATCTACTACCTGCGCGCCATCGGTTGGCGGCTGAACGAGGTGGATCAGACCGGATCGAATTTCGGCACCAACCAGCGGCACGAAAATCCACAGCTGAGCGAGATCGGCTCGCATACGATGGTGTCCGACGGCCTGTTCATGGTCAACATGCAGAAGTCGGCCAACTCCTTCCGCCTCGAGCACACTCGGGTCGGCGAATGCAACTTCTTCGGCAACAACATCATCTACTCACCGGATTCCCGCGCCGGCGACAATTGCCTGCTCGGCACCAAGGTCCACGTTCCGGTGGACGGCCCCATGCGCGAGAATGTCGGACTTCTGGGCTCGCCCCCCTTCGAGATTCCGCGCATGGTCAATCGCGACAAGGAGCTTCTCGGATTGATCTCCGACAAGGAGCGCAACCGTCGCCTGCCGCTGAAGAACCTGCACAACCTCGTCACCGCGCTGATGTTCGTGGCCGCGCAATGGCTGATCCTCTTCCTGACGCTCGCCATCTGGGACCGCGCGCTCAACTACTATACCGAATGGGGGCAGACGGCGCTGTTCGTGGCCGTGATGCTGACCACCGCGATCGGTATCCCGTTCTACATCTTCCTGGAACGCGTCAGCCTCGGCTTCCGCCGGCTGAAGCCCCGAATGGCGACGATCTACGACCCGGTTTTCTGGCGGCACGAACGCCATTGGAAGCTGTCCGATTCGCCGATCATGGGCCTGTTCACCGGGACCCCGTTCAGGCCGCTCATCCTGCGCCTGCTGGGCGTGAAGGTCGGGCGACGCCTCTATGACGGAGGGAGCATCATCACCGAGCGATCGCTGGTCGAGATCGGCGACGACGTGACGCTGAACGAAGGCTGCGTCATCCAGGCTCATTCGCTGGAGGAAGGCGCGTTCAAGTCCGACTACATCCGCATCGGCAACGGCTGCACGCTCGCGCCCTCCTCTTTCGTTCACTACGCGGTGGTGATGGGCGAGGGATGCGTGGCGGACGTCGACTGTTTCGTCATGAAGGGCGAGGTGCTGGAGCCGAACACGGTCTGGCGCGGCAACCCGGCGAAACTTTACGGCGTCGTGACGCCGATCGATGCCCGCGCGATGGAAATCGGGCACGCACCGTGACGCCCCCCTCCGGCATGAACGACCAGCCGATTGCCCTGGAGGCTGCCGACAAGGGCAACCGGGCGGCGATACTGGAGCTCGAACTGTTGCCGGAGCAGCAAGAGTTCGTCGCCTCCAACGCCGAATCGCTGGCGGAGGCCCGGCACGATGACGAGGCGATAGCCCGCGCCATTGTCGCAGCCGGCCGCGTCGTCGGGTTTTTGATGTACAGCGCGCCGGAAGACGATGACGAGGCGATCATCTATCGCCTCATGATCGACCGCCGCGAGCAGGGCAAGGGCCTTGGCCGCGCCGCCGTCGCCAAGGCGCTGGAAGAGATTGCGCAACTCAGCCGCATCCACCGCGTTTCGATCTGCTACGAACCGGAAAACGAGGCGGCGCGCCGACTTTACGCCGGCTTCGGTTTCGTCGAGCAAGGACTGGACGAAGACGACGAAATGATCGCCGTGCTCGAACTCGGCGGATAGAGCGTTGAACACCCGGTCGAAAGGCTCGTGCGTGGATATCGAACGCGGCATCACTCAGGCATTGACCGGCCTCGCGCCGCCCGGCCTCAGCATAGGCTGCCGTCATATTCACGCTGGAGACGAACAATACATCCTGCCGGCGGAAACCGCTTCCATGGCTACGCGCGAACATAGCGCGCGCGCCGCCACGGGGGCAGGCCGCCGCATCGCGCACGAGTTGCTGCGGCGCCTGGGATGCATGGATCTGGCAATATTGCGAGGCCAGTTGGGAAACCCGATCTGGCCGCCCGGCATTGCCGGTTCGATCGCGCATGACGGCGAGACCGCCGTGGCAGTCGCCGCGCGATCCGACATGCTGGGAAGCGTCGGCGTCGATATCGAACCTGCCTTGCCATTGCCGCTCGAACTCCGATCCCTGGTGATCACGCCGCAGGACCGATTGGGCGGCCTCGATCCGCATCTGGGCGGACGTATCCTGTTCGCGGTCAAGGAGGCGACCTACAAGGCGTCGTTTCCGCTCGACGGTCGCGTGCTTGGCTTTGAAGATATCGTCGTCGATTTCGAAACGGGCGAAGCGGTCACTTCAGCAGGGCGTTGTCTGACGGTGCGCTTCACTACCTCCCCGAGAATTCTGGCGCTGGCTTATGCGGCGTGAGCGCACTGAACTGGGCCGGCGGTCTTCGCCGCCACGGCCACCCTCTCGACAGTCGAATCCGGCGCGGCTTATTCCAGCGTCGACCACCTCACAAGACGGTTCTCATCCACACCAGGAAGGTTTCCATCACCGCCGATCGCGGACTGTGGTGCATCCATGCGACATAAAAGCTGTAGCCCGGCAGGGACAATGGATGGGCTTTGACGAGCGAGCCGTTTTCCAGTTCACGGCCGACCACGACGTCGCTCAGGATCGCGATACCTTGCCCGGCGGCAACCGCGTCGATCGCATGCAGCTCCTCGCGGAAGCTCAGATCCCAGGCTTTGTCCGGGGTCAGGTCGGGATCGATTGAACGGGCCGTCGCCAGCCATCGGCGCCAGGTGGGAGCGTCCGGATCGCGATTCATCCAGTCGAAATGGATCAACGGATAGCGCAGGAGATCAGCGGCGCGCTCGATCGACCGCCCGTCGCTTGCCAGCAATCGCGGACTGCAAATCGGAAAGAAGGAATCGCGGCACAGCTCTTGCCCGGCAAAACCCGAAAGCGGGCGCCGTGTGTAGCGGATCGCCACGTCCGCGGCGCCGGCGCGCAGATCAAGCAGCGCGTCGGTCCCGATGATCTCCAGCGGCACGGCTGGGTTGGCCTCTCGCCACTTCGGCAGGCGAGGCACCAGCCATCGGCTGGCGAAAGCGTTCGGGCTTGTCACCCGCAATGGCGCTTGAACATCCGGCTCGGCGACCGCGGCAAGGGAACCGGCGAGAAGATCGAAGCCATTGCGGACGATCGGGAACAGTCGTGCTCCCGCACTCGTCAGCATCAGCGGGCGCGGCCGGCGTTGGAACAGCTTGCAAGCACATATTTCTTCCAGCAGGCGGACCTGGTGGCTGATTGCCGTCGGCGTCACACCGAGCTCCGCCGCCGCGGCCTTGAAGCTGCCGTGCCGGGCGGCGGCCTCGAAGGCGTGCAAGGCGCGGAGCGGCGGACTGTTCCTCATGCCGGCAGTGTAGATGAATTCCGCTCATCCAGTAGCTAAGAATTTCGCTTTTGCAGAAGACCGGGTTCCTGTGAGACCGTGGTCTTGTTGGAACCGAGGGCGATACCGATGGAGATTGCACGGCAGACCGAAACGCTATTGGGCCGATCTCATTCCTTGAACACCGCGATCGAACAGCTACGGCAGGGCTTACAGGGCGAAGTCGTATTGCCGGCGGACGCCGGCTACGACCAGGCGCGCGCGGTATGGAACGGGGCGATCGACAAACGGCCCGCCGCAATCGTCTTTTGCGCCAATTCCGATGACGTAGTCCGTGCCGTGACCTATGCCAGGTCACAAGACAGTCTCGTTGCCGTTCGCAGCGGCGGCCACAACGTCGCCGGCCTGTCGGTCTGCGATGACGGGATGGTGATCGATCTATCCCGCATGAAGAAGATCGTCGTCGATCCCGAGCGCCGCGTCGCCAGGGCCGAAGCCGGCCTGAATCTCGGTGAGTTCGATACAGCCACTCAGGCGCACGGCCTCGCAACGACCATGGGCGTGAACGGAGACACCGGCATTGCCGGCCTGACGCTGGGTGGCGGCTTCGGCAAGCTCGGGCGAAAGCACGGCCTGAGCTGCGACAATCTGATCGCGGCTGAAATCGTCACCGCAGAGGGACGGCTGTTGCGGACAAGCGCCAGCGAGCATCCCGACCTGTTCTGGGCCTTGCGCGGCGGCGGCGGCAATTTCGGCATTGTGACGGTGTTCGAATACCGGCTGCACCCGATCGGCCCAAATCTTCTCGTCGGCTCGGTGCTGCACGCCTACAGTGATGCGCGCGAGGCCATGCGGTTCTACGACAGGTTCTCCCGCGACGCCCCGGACGAGGTGAGCGTCGATGCCGCGCTCGTCACGCTACCCTCGGGCGAGCGAGCCTTCAGCATCTCGGCCTGCTATGTCGGGCCACCCGAAGCTGGCGAACCCGTCATCGCGCCGCTGATGGAATTCGGATCCGCGATCGACAGCCGCGTTCAGGCCATTCCTTATCTCCAGATTCAATCGGCGGGCGACAGCCTCTTTCCACGCGGGCGACGCTATTACTGGAAGGCGCAGTTCCTGCGCGAGATCGACGATGGCGCGATCGAGGCGCTGCTCGACACTTACGCGAGGGCTCCCAATCGCTCGGCCCTGCTGGTTTTCCAGCAGGTCGGCGGAGCGATCGCTCGCGTGCCCGCGTCGCACTCGCCCTATGTCAACCGCGATGCGGCCCTCGACTGCTTCCCGATCGCCATCTGGGACGATCCGGCCGATGACGAGGCAAATATGCGCTGGGCGCGCGAGCTGTGGAACGCGGTCAGGCCATTCTCCACCGGCGGCGTCTATGCCAACAATCTCGGCGACGAGGGCGACGAACGGGTGCGCGATGCCTATGGGGCCAATTATGCGCGCCTCGCCGCCGTCAAGAAGCAATACGACCCGACCAATTTCTTCCGGTTGAACCAGAATATCAGGCCTGGATAATTCGCAAATCCGTGGCGGAACAACCGTGCGCAGTCGCTGGACGATCCTTGCCGTGCTGTTTGTCGCCCGAACGGCAATGGCGTTTCAGTTCCAGAGCGTTGCCGCCGTCGCGCCGCTCGTCCGCGGAAGCCTCGGGGCGAGCCTCGCCGACATCGGGATGCTGATCGGCCTCTATCTTGCGCCCGGGGTCGCGTTGGCGCTGCCCGGCGCGACCATCGGCCGGCGCCATGGCGACAAGGCGACCGTTCTCGCCGGCCTCCTGATGATGCTGGCGGGTGAACTGCTGATGACGGCTTCGACTTCCTGGAGCCTGCAGATTGGCGGCCGGCTGATCGGCGGCACCGGCGGTGTGCTCCTGAACGTGCTGATGACCAAGATGGTCGCCGACTGGTTTTCCAGCCGGGAAATCGCAACCGCCATGGCCATCTACATCAACTCATGGCCAGCGGGCATCGCCATCGCTCTCATGCTGTTGCCGGCAATCGGGACGGCGTTCGGGATGACCGCCGTGGGCATTGCCGTTTCGGTCCTGATTGTCGTCGGCATCGGCCTCATGGCCTTGGTCTATCGGACCCCGGAGCGGTCGCCCGCCGGGAGAATAGACGGCCGCGGCATTTCGGCCGGGACAAGCTGTGCGCTCATCAGTGCCGGCCTGATCTGGTGCCTCTACAATGTCGGCTTCGCGATGGTCTTCAGCTTCGGTCCCTCGATGCTCGTCGAGCGCGGCTGGTCCAACGCGGCGGCGGGATCGGCGATCAGCGTCGTGCTTTGGCTGGCCACCCTTTCAGTTCCCCTGGGCGGCTTGCTGGCCGATCGCAGCAAACGCGGCGGCGCGGTCCTCGCCGCGGGCTGTGCCGGCTTCGCATTGCTGGTGCTCCTTCTATCGCGAAACGGACCAGCGCTGCCCCTCGTCATTGCCATGGGGATGGTATGCGGCCTGCCTGCGGGCGTGATCATGAGCTTGCCCACGCGCGTGCTCGACCAAGGGACGCGATCGATCGGCATGGGCGTGTTCTACACCGTCTACTATGCCGGCATGCTGGCCGCGCCTGCAGTAGGCGGCAAGCTTGCCGTTTGGGCCGGCACCGCAACGGCCGCGCTCGACTTCGGTGCCGCCGCCCTCCTCACCTGTCCTCTGCTTCTCTGGTCATTCCACCGGATCAGCCGCCTGCCGCAGCCGATGGCTGCTCCATCCAGCTAGAGCAATTTCAGGAAAAGTGTGAGCGGTTTTCCGTCCGGAATTGCGTGAAATCAAAGAGATAGAGCGGTTCGCCGTTTCCGTGAAACGGTGAACCGCTCTAGGCGACTGGGCGTGCTGCTGAATCGCCGGCAGGCGCGATGGCAGGAAGCGGCGGCTCATGGTGGCCGCAGGAACAATTGGATCAGGCAGGAACGTAGGTCAACCTGATCACATCCTCACCGATCCGGTCGTGTGCCATGAGGCGTATCGACTGTTTCGTCATGAAGGGCGAGGTGCTGGAGCCGAACACGGTCTGGCGCGGCAACCCGGCGAAACTTTACGGCATCGTGACGCCGATCGATGCCCGCGCGATGGAAATCGGGCACGCCCCGTGACGCGCCGCGCCCGGATTGGCTGGGAACAGACCCTCATCAACAGCGCCCTGATCGCACTTGCCTTCGTGGCGGCGGGAGAGGTGCTGGTCTGGCTCGACCGATCGCTCGGCGGAAAGGCAAGGCCGTAACCCGGGCTGACAGCATCACGATATCTTGCGGTGCGTCCCCTGTCCCTCGCGGCGGGTTACCCATCAACGTAGATGTATGAAACGTCAATCATTGACGATAAAACGTTTTTAAGTATGCTACAGCACCGAGACCTCATATTTCAGAAGTGAACAAGAGGGTCGTCGGTGATAACCGCCCCGCAATTGCGCGCCGCCAGATCGCTGCTCGGCATCGATCAGCGCCGGCTTGCCGAATTGTCCGGCCTGTCGGTGCCGACGATCCAGCGCATGGAAGCCAGCGGGTCGATCATCCGGGGCAATGTCGATTCGCTGATGAAGCTGATCGCGGCGCTTGAGGTGGCCGGCATCGAACTGATCGGGGAAGGCACAGTCAGCCAGGGCGGCGGGCGCGGCGTGCGGCTTAAGGCCGGTTTCGATCCTGCCAAGGCGTCCGAAGGCAAGGCTGAACCCGGCGGGAGCCTGTCGTGAGTACGACCGTCGCCCTTCTGCTGTGCGGCCCCGCCGCGTTTCTGGGAACAGCTGTCCTTGCTGCAGTCGTGAGCCGGCTCGCCTACGCGACGCCCCTGATCTATGGCATGACGCTTGTGATTTCAGCCGCCCTGCTCGCCGCCGTTGCCGGCCATGTCGCCGGCAATCCCGGCGCGGTGTCCGCCATCACCTTGCCGCTCGGCCTGCCCTGGACCGGCGCCCGGTTCCGTCTCGACGGCCTGTCGGCGTTCTTTCTGGTCGTCGTCAACCTGGGTGGCGCTATTGCCAGCCTCTACGGCCTCGGCTACGGCCGGCACGAATCCGCGCCGCATCGCGTGCTGCCGTTCTATCCGGCGTTCCTCGCCGGCATGAACCTCGTCGTGCTGGCCAACGATGCCTTCAGCTTCCTGCTGTCCTGGGAATTCATGTCGCTCACCTCCTGGGCGCTGGTCATGGCGCATCACCGCGACGAGGCCAACCGGCGGGCCGGCACTATCTACCTGGTGATGGCAAGCTTCGGCACGCTGGCGCTGCTGCTTGCCTTCGGCCTGCTGGCGGGCCCGGCGGGAACCTATGCGTTCGACGCGATACGGACGGCGCATCCCGGCCGGTTCGCCGCCGGTGCGGTGCTCGTCCTCATGTTGGTTGGCGCCGGCTCCAAGGCCGGCCTCGTGCCGCTGCATGCCTGGCTGCCGCTTGCCCATCCGGCAGCACCCAGCCACGTCTCGGCGTTGATGAGCGGCGTCATGACGAAGGTCGCCATCTACGGCTTCATCCGCGTGGTGTTCGACCTGCTTGGCCAGCCGGCATGGTGGTCCGGCATTGCCGTGCTTCTCATCGGCGGCGTCACGGCTGTCCTGGGCATCCTGCACGCGCTGATGGAAAAAGACCTCAAGCGGCTGCTTGCCTATTCGACCATCGAGAACATCGGCGTCATCTTTGCGAGCCTCGGCCTCGCGCTGGCCTTCCACGCGAACGCCATGCCGTCGGCAGCGGCGCTGGCCTTCACAGCGGCGCTCTTCCACGTGCTGAACCATTCGTTCTTCAAGAGCCTGCTGTTCTTCGGCGCCGGCGCGGTGCTCTCGGCAACCGGCGAACGCGACATGGAAAAACTGGGCGGCCTGATCCATCGCCTGCCGGTGACCAGCTTCGTCTTCCTCGTCGGCTGCGTCTCGATCTCGGCGCTGCCGCCCTTCAACGGCTTCGCCTCCGAATGGCTGGTCTTCCAGGCCATATTGCGGAGCCCCGAGCTGCCGCAATGGGGGCTGAAGGTCATCGTGCCCGCGGTCGGCGGCATGCTGGCACTGTCGGCGGCGCTGGCCGCGGCCTGCTTCGTCAAGGCATTCGGCATCACCTTCCTTGGCCGGGCGCGGTCGGCGGCGGTGGAACGCGCGCAAGAGGTCGACCGCTGGTCGCTGTCGGCGATGGCCATGCTCGCCGCCTTCTGCCTGCTCGCCGGCATTCTGCCCGGCTTCGTCATCGACGGCCTGTCGCCGGTGACGCTTTCGCTCATCGGCGACAGCATGCCGGTGCAAATGGCTCAGCCCTGGCTGTCGATCGTGCCGATCGCCGAGAGCCGCAGCTCCTATAACGGCCTGCTGGTGTTCGTCTTCATCACCATCTCGGCGTCGCTCGCGGCCTTCGTCATCCACCGCTTCGCCTCGCACGCGCTGCGCCGGGGCCCGGCATGGGGATGCGGCTTCGCGGACGCGGTGCCCGCCGCGCAATACACCGCCGTAAGCTTCGCGCAGCCCATTCGCCGCGTCTTCGGCGGCTTCGCGTTCCGCGCCCGCGAGACGGTGGAAATGCCGGTGCCGGGCGCCCTCGAACCGGCGCGCCTCAAGGTGGATATGCACGATGTGGCCTGGGAGATTTTCTACCAGCCGATCGCCGGGGCGATCGATTTCGCCACCGAGCGGCTGAACCACCTGCAGTTCCTGACCATCCGCCGCTACCTGACGCTGGTCTTCCTCTACCTCGTCATCCTGCTTCTGGTGCTTGCGTTATGGCCGTGATCTTCGATCTGGCCGTGCAGGGCGCGCAGATGCTGGTCGTGCTTCTGCTGGCGCCGCTTTTGATCGGCTTCGTGCGCAAGGTGAAGGCAAGGCTCGTGCGGCGGCAGGGACCCCCGGTGATCCAGCCCTATCGCGACCTCGCCAGGCTGATGCGCAAGGAGGTCGTGCTGGCGGACAATGCGTCCTGGCTGTTCCGGGTGACGCCCTATCTGATCTTCGCCGCCACCTGGGTCGCGGCGGCGCTCGTTCCGACATTCGCCACCGGCCTCGAGTTCAGCTGGGCCGCCGATCTCATCGTCATCGTGGCGCTGCTCGGCAGCGCGCGCTTCTTCCAGGCGCTGGCCGGAATGGATGTCGGCACCAGTTTCGGCGGCATCGGCGCCAGCCGCGAAGTGATGATCGCCTCGCTGGCCGAACCCGCGATGCTGCTCATCGTCTTCAGCCTGGCGCTCGTCGCCGGCGCCACGCAGCTTTCGACGGTCGCCGCCTTCATGGGATCGCCGCAGGTCGGACTGCGGGTGTCGCTCGGCATGTCGCTGATCGCCCTGGTGATGGTGGCGATCGCCGAGAATGCGCGCATTCCGGTCGACAATCCGGCCACGCATCTGGAACTCACCATGGTGCATGAGGCGATGATCCTGGAATATTCCGGCCGTCATCTGGCGATGATCGAACTTGCCACCTTCCTCAAGCTGCTGCTCTACATGTCGTTGATCTCCTGCGTCTTCCTGCCCTGGGGGCTGGAGAGCGCGGGCGCGGGGCCGAAATCGCTGACCATCGGCGCCGCCGCCTATCTCGGCAAGCTCGCGCTGCTTGCCATCCTGCTTGCCGTTTTCGAGACGGCGGTCGCCAAGATGCGCGTCTTCCGCGTACCGGACTTCCTCGGCGCCGCGCTGATGCTGGCGCTGCTCGGCACGCTCCTGCTGTTCGTCTCGCGGAGCCTGTGATGAGCGGTCTCACCTTCGACATCGCCCATCTGCTCGCCGGCAGCCTGGTGCTGATCTCCTTCATGATGCTCTACCAGGACCGCCTGTTCGCGCTGATCAACGTCTTTGCGCTGCATGCGGTCGTGCTTGCGCTGTCGGTCGCCTGGCAGGCCTATATCCAGGATGCGCATCATCTCTACATCACCGCCGGCATCGCGCTGGTCTTCAAGGCGATCGTCATCCCCGTCGGGCTGCATCGCATCATCCAGCGGCTCGGCATCCACCGCGACATCGAGACCGCCGTCGGCATCGGCCCGACCATGCTCGCAGGTATCGGGCTGGTGACGCTCTCCATGGTGCTGATGCTTCGCGTGACGCCCGAGGCCGACCCGCTGGCCCGCGAGGATCTCGCCTTCGCGCTGTCGATCATATTGCTGGGGCTGCTGGTGATGGTCACAAGGCGCAACGCCGTCAGCCAGGTCGTCGGCTTCATGTCGCTGGAGAACGGCCTGGTGCTGGCCGCCACCGGCGCCAAGGGCATGCCGCTGGTCGTCGAGATCAGCGTCGCCTTCTCGATCCTGATCGCCTTCATCGTCATCGGCGTCTTCCTGTTCCGCATCCGCGAGCGGTTCGATTCGGTCGATGTCGGCGCGCTCGACGACTATCGTGGAGAGCGCCGGTGATCTCCTTCGATGCCGTGGCCGCCATCCTTTTCATTCCTGCGGCCGCCGCGGCCATTCTGGCGGTATTGCCCAACTACCGCATGACGGCGGCCGTCAACGTCGCGGCCAGCCTGCTCACCTTGCTCGCGGCGCTGTCGCTGTTCGTCACCGAGCGGCCGGCGCCGGGGCAATATCTCCTGGTCGACGACCTCAACATCGTCTTCATCGTGCTCAACACTTTCGTCGGCTTCACCACCAGCGTGTTCAGCGCGTCCTATATCGCGCATGAGCTGGAAACCGGCCGGCTGACCGCGCCCAACCTGCGGTTCTATCACGCCATGTACCAGATCATGATGTTCGGCATGAACCTCGCCTTCGTGTCGAACAATATCGGCCTGATGTGGGTCGCGGTGGAGCTCGCCACGCTGACCACCGTGCTGATGGTCGGCATCTACCGCACGCATGAGGCGCTGGAGGCGGCGTGGAAATACTTCATCCTCGGCAGCGTCGGCATCGCGCTCGCTTTGTTCGGCACCATCCTCGTCTACATGGCCGCGCAGCCGGTTGTCGGCGAGGGCACAAACGCCATGGTGTGGTCGGTGCTGATCGAAAAGGCGGCGCATTTCGATCCGGCCCTGCTCAGCGTCGCCTTCATCTTCCTGCTGCTCGGCTACGGCACCAAGGTCGGCCTTGCCCCCTTGCATGCCTGGCTGCCCGACGCGCACGCCGAGGGCCCGACGCCGATCTCGGCGGTGCTGTCGGGCCTGCTGCTCAACGTCGCGCTCTACGCCGTGCTGCGCTTCAAGCTTCTGCTGGCGGCAAACCCGCAGGCGATCGGGCCCGGACCGCTGATGGCCACGATGGGGCTGACCTCGCTCGTCTTCGCGGCCTTCATGCTCTACCGCCGCCGCGACATCAAACGCCTGTTCGCCTATTCCTCGATCGAACATATGGGCATCATCGTCTTTGCCTTCGGCATGGGCGGCCCGCTCGCCAACTTCGCCGGCCTGCTGCACATGGTCATGCACAGCCTGACCAAGTCGGCGATCTTCTTTGCCGTCGGCCATATCGCGCAGGTCAAGGGCACGCAGAATATCTCCGAGATCAGGGGGCTGACCGAAAGCCATCCCGGACTGGGCTGGGCGCTGGTGATCGGTGTCGTCGCCATCGCCGGCCTGCCGCCGCTCGGCATCTTCATGAGTGAATTCCTGGTCGTCAGCTCGACCTTCGCCAGATATTGGTGGCTGGCGATCCCGCTGGTGTTCGGGCTGCTCATTGCCTTCGGCGCGCTGTTGCTGCGGCTGACCGGCCTCGCCTTCGGCGAGCCGCGCGGCGGCATGGCACCGGTCGAAGCGTCCTACGTGCCGATGTATTCGCACCTCGCTTTGGTGTTTGCCGCCGGTATCTATCTGCCGGCGCCGCTGGTCGCGTGGTTCCAGCACGTTGCCGGTATCTTGGGGTGAGGCGGATGATCAGGAGAAGAACGCCCGCGCTCGCCGATCTCATCAATGCCGATCGCCGGATCGAGCATCACGCGCCCTGGCGGCGCGCCGTGGTCGCCCCGAAGGTCTGGAACCTTGCCGTCGAGCAGCTCGCCGGCGGCCGCTGGAGCCTGCTCGGCCTGTGGGGCGAGCCGGACAAGGTGCACATGGCGCTTCTCGACGAAGCGCTGAACGTCGGGGTGATCAGCCTGGACTGCCGCAGCGGCCGCTACCCGTCGGTGAGCCATCGCCACCCGCCCGCCTTGCGGCTGGAACGCGCTGCGGCGGATCTTTTCGGGCTGGCTCCGCAGGGCCTTCCCGACACCCGCCGCTGGCTCGACCATGGCCAATGGGGCATCTCGCATCCGCTGGCGGCGCAACCGGGCGGGCCGGCGGCCGCCTCTCCCTACCGGTTCCTGGCGGCCGAGGGCGAAGGCCTCCACCAGATCGCGGTTGGGCCGGTGCATGCCGGGATCATCGAGCCGGGGCATTTCCGCTTCACGGCCGGCGGCGAAACGGTGGTGCGGCTGGAAGAGCGGCTGGGCTATGTGCACAAAGGCATTGAGGGCCTCATGGCCGGCGCGACCATCGATCGCGCGGCGCGGCTGGCGGGCCGGACCTGCGGCGACAGCACGGTTGCCTATTCGCTGGCCTTTGCCCGCGCGGTGGAGGCGGCGCTCGGGATCACGCCACCACCGCGCGCGATATGGCTGCGGGCGCTGATGGCTGAGCTGGAGCGCCTTGCCAGTCATCTCGGCGATATCGGCGCCATCTGCAACGACGCCGCCTTCGCGATCATGCACGCCCATTGCGGCGTGCTGCGCGAACGCGTGCTGCGCGCCGCCGACGCGGCCTTCGGCCATCGCCTTATGCGCGACCGCATCCTGCCCGGCGGCACGGCAAGCGATCTGAACGAGGCTGGCATCAGCGCCATCCGATCGCTGGTCGTCGAGATCGGGCAGCGCTTCCCGCATCTGGTGGAACTCTACGACAACACGGCCTCGCTGCAGGACCGCACCGTGGCGACCGGCCGGCTCAAGGTCGAGCTTGCCCGGCAATATGCCGCCGGCGGCTATGTCGGGCGGGCGTCGGGCCGCGATTTCGATGCGCGGCGCAGCCCAGGCTACGCGCCTTACGACCAGCTCGCCTTCGATGTGCCGGTGCTGCAGGAGGGCGACGTCAACGCGCGCGTCTGGATCCGCGTGCGCGAGGTCGAGCAGAGCCTGTCGCTGGTCGAGCAGATATTGGCGCGCCTGCCCGCCGGGCCGATCGGCATCGACTTCGCCACAGCGGGCAATATTGCGGATGGACCGCGCGAGGGGATGGCGCTGGTCGAGGGTTTTCGCGGCGACATACTGGTCTGGCTGCGCATAGGCGAAGACGGCGCCATCGAGCGCTGCCATCTGCGCGACCCCTCATGGTTCCAGTGGCCGCTGCTGGAAGCGGCGATCGAGGGCAACATCGTCGCCGACTTCCCGCTCTGCAACAAATCGTTCAACTGCTCTTACTCCGGCCATGACCTCTAGGACCATGATCCCGAACCGAAGGTCCGCGTCAGCGAAAAGTGAAAGCCGGTTTTTCGGAGAAGATCATGGTCAAACAACAGGCATGCCGTCATGCGTAAGCTCCTCTTCGAAAGCCTGATCCGCCCGCCTTTGACCGAGCGCCCGCCGCAAGTCAGCAATGCTGCGGTCGACGAACTGGCGCGCGCACTCGACGGCGTTGCCCACAGGCGGCTGGGCAGAAGCCTGTCGATCCGCGCCGTCGATGCCGGCTCCTGCAATGGCTGCGAGCTCGAAATGCACGCTCTCAACAACGCCTTTTACGACATCGAGCGCTTCGGCTTCCGTTTCGTCGCCTCGCCGCGCCATGCCGACGTGCTTTTGGTCACCGGACCGGTCACCAAGAACATGCGCGAGGCGCTGAAACGGACCTGGGATGCGACGCCCAACCCGAAATGGGTGGTCGCGCTCGGCGACTGCGCCAAGGACGGCGGCTGCTTCGCCGGCAGCTACGCGGTTGTCGGCGGCGTGTCGGACGTGGTGCCCGTCGACCTGCACATTGCAGGCTGCCCGCCGGCGCCGATCGAGATCCTCAAGGGGCTGATCGCGCTGCTCGACGGCGCGAACGGGAAGGCCGGCGCTTCCAGGGGCTGAGCGGCCAGGGCCGCGACGTTGCCGCGGCTCTGGAGCCGGCTGCTCGGCAAGGATGCAATGGCGGCGTAGAGCACCGCTTGCCGCGACCGCACAAGGCACGCCGTTCTCGTCGCCGTGGGCCCAGCCCAAGGACCAGACTTCAGGCGATTTCCAGCCGGCGAATCGCAAGTTCAGGCAGGAGCGTAGGTCAGCCTGATCACATCCTCGTCGATCCGATCGTTGGTCAAAAGGCGGAGCGGCGGCCGGGGTCCGGCGAAATAGGGCTTGCCGTGACCCAGCACGACCGGAGGTAGATCCGATACTCATCGATCAATCCAAGCTCGGTGAGGCTTCGCGCAAGGTCAGGGCCGGCAACGGCGATCTCGCCGTCGCGCTCGGCCTTTAACTCACGCATCGCGCCCTCGATATCATCCCCGGCAAGCGTGGCGTTGGGGCCGACCGACGTCAACGAGCGCGAGACGACCCATTTCGGCTGGTTCCGCCACGCCGCAGCGAAGGCCTGTTGCCCGGCATCCCATTCAGGATGATCGTCGTCCCAGTAACGCATGGTCTCATACATGCGGCGGCCGTAAACACTACCCGCCTTCCGCCGCACATCCTCGATGAAGTGTCGGAAGAGCGTGGGGCTCGGCCCAAATGCCATATGATCGACATAGCCGTCCAGCGACTGGTTCATTCCGAACACGAGCTTGGCCATACCCGTTCCTTCGAATGGTACAATGCGTACCCGATTGCGTTATGCAATCGGTTGTAAGTTAGATCGACTGGTTTTATTTCGCAATTGGTTTTTTGGCGTGTTTCCGTTCGATCGTTGCCGAACCGCAAGATCGGTCGAGAACATCGTGGCCTCGGGCGGCTAACTGATGCGGCCACAGAGCAGGGAACGATGAAAGCGGCGCTTCAGAACTACCATGCCCGGATGCAGCGGGCGCTGGACTACATCGACCGGCATCCTGACGGGAATCTGGATATATTTGGACCAAACGTCAATGCGCCGACGTCGTAGCTGAACTCAAGCTACCACCGCCAAGCCCGGCGAAGCGCGCAAGCGGGCTATGTCGCGGGCCGGCGGTTCTCCAAAGTGGCGGCGATATTCGCGAGTGAACTGAGACGGGCTTTCGTAACCCACGTGGAAGGCGGCAGTCGTGGCGTCGATGTCCTGGACCAGCATCAGGCTGCGCGCATCCTGCAACCTGAGCTGCTTTTGGAATTGCAGCGGCGTCATCGCCGTCACGGCGCGAAAATGCTCGTGCAGGCTCGACGGACTCATGCCCACGTCCGCGGCAAGCCGCTCGATGCTGAACCGCTCCCGGAAGTTCTTGCCGATCCACGCGATGGCGCGGCCGACCTGGGCCACCCGACCCTGGCTGGAGGTGATGTGACGCATCCTGGCGCCGTCCGGACCGGCGAGCAGGCGGTAGAGAATTTCCTGCTCGGCAAGCGGCCCGAGCACGGGCAGCGCTGCCGGATCGTCGAGCAGGCGCAGCAGGCGCAGCGCCGCGTCGAGCAGACCGGCGCCGGCGTCGGACACCGTCTTGCCTATGGGCGGGGATGGCGCTCCCGGCGGCGACGGCACGCGCAACGCCAAGTCCCCCAGCATGACCGGATCGAAATCGAGGTACAGACAGAGATAGGGCTTGTCAGGCGTCGCCTCGACCACATGGCCTGTAACCGGCAGGTCGTAGGTCACGACCCCATAGCGCCCCGGTGCGTATCTGAACACGCGGTCGCCCAGCGTGACCTCCTTTTGCCCCTGCGCGACGAGGCACAGTTGCGGCCGGTAAACATTCGGCATCGGCATCGTCACCGTGGAGGATCGAACAAGCGTCACGCGTTCGATGGGGGTGGCGTGGAAGCCATCCTTCGAGACGTGCCGGGCAATCACGGCCGCGATTTCGGTCAGTATTTCCATGAAACGGACCATCGCACGCGCCCGGAAGGGCGGCAATGCGAAACGCGACTTCTGGAGGATTGGGCAATAGTCCCGGTGCATCGGGCTAACGGTTCGGCGTCGCCGCGCATCATAGTGTCAGCAGCGCCTGGGTCACAGCAAACCTGGCCGCAAAACAAGTATGGAGCGCGAACATGACAATCGATAATCTGAATATCCCCACGGTCGCACTGGGGACCTGGGCCTGGGGCGACAGCGGCGAGGCTGGCGACGGCTACTTCGGCAGCCGCCTGACCCGGGCTGACCTGGAAGGGGTCGCGGACAAGGCGCATGCGGCCGGCTTCACCCTGTGGGATACCGCCGCGGTATATGGCATGGGCCGTTCCGAGGCCGTACTCGGGGATGTACTGAAGGGCTACGCCCGCAGCGACTACCAGCTCTCCACGAAGTTCACCCCACAGGCCGCGGGAACTGGCGACGACCCGATGGCGGACATGGTGGAGCAGAGCCTGGCACGCCTCGGCACCGACTACATCGACCTCTACTGGATTCACAACCCAGCAGATGTAGCACGCTGGACCCCGCACCTGATCCCGTTGCTGAAGAGCGGGAAGGTCAAACATGTGGGCGTCTCGAATCACAACCTGAGCGAAATCGAGCTCGCCAACCAGATCCTCGGGGAAGCCGGGTTCCGGGTCGAAGCCATCCAGAACCACTATAGCCTCCTCTACCGCAGCTCTGAGGATGCTGGCATCCTGGACTACTGCCGCAACCAAGGCATCCCGTTCTTCGCCTATATGGTGCTCGAACAGGGCGCCTTGACCGGCAAGTACAATCCGGAGAACCCGCTGCCGGAAGGCAGCAGCCGGGCAAAAACTTACAATGCCATGCTGCCTCAGCTGAAGGCGCTGACCGACAAGCTCGCCTCGATCGGCCAGACACAGGATGCCGCAGTGCCCGATGTCGCGACGGCTTGGGCCATCGCCAAGGGCGCGACGCCGATCGTCGGCGTCACCAAGCCCCATTATATCGACGGTCTAGTCCGGGCCGGCAGCATCACGCTCACCGGCGACGAGATCGCGGACCTGGAAGCTCTTGCTGGCGCCGCTAATGTGAACACCCGCGGCTGGTGGGAAAAAGAGATGCAGATTTAAAGCTCCGCCGTCCTAAGACCTCGGACCGCGTTCCGAACAATACGGCAGGCGATCATCTCGTTCCGCGGGGCCATTTGAAACGGTGAGGTCCGGCTAACGTCTGAAAAAATGGCGCGCCCGAAGAGATTCGAACTCCTGACCCCCAGATTCGTAGTTTACTTTTGTGGTTCGCCTAAAATATCCAATTGTTCTCCATAGTTGTAAATGCATCTTTAATTTCAGTTATTTGCGCGGAACCGCGAAGTTTGGCGTGGACACGGCGCATCATCCCATGCGAGTCTAAAACCGGCTGAAAAACCGGCTGAATATTCTGTCCGGTATCCACTAGACTTGCAGGAACCGCGCCATGGCCGACATCCGTATCCTCATCAACGACAGGGCGGTCAGCGACCTTAAGGCGCCTAGTTCGGGACAGTATCGCGCCCGTGACACCCAGCTTAAAGGGTTCCACGTCATCGTCGGCAGGCGAAGCAAGACATTCGCCGTTCAAGGAGACCTGCGGAAGGATGGCAAGCGCGTTGCATCGATCTCAGTACGGATCGGCGACGCGGAGACGATGTCTACGCGCGAGGCTCGCGCAACAGCAAAGACATACCTCGCGCAGATTTCCAAGGGGGAACACCCGGATCCGAAACCTGACGTGCCGACCGAGCAACCAGGCAGTGCGAGTGTGTCTCGGGACAATCCGACGGTACAGTTGGATCAACAGACGGATGCAGCACCCAAAGGTGTCACCTTGAGCCGAGCATGGGAGCGTTATCGCGATGCACACCTGATCCGGAAGGGCCGAAGCGACGGTACGATCGAGGGCTATCGCGACCACGTTGAACGACTCTTCAAGGATTGGCGAGATACGCCCCTACAAGACCTCGCCGAGGACCCGGCCAAAGTCATCACCAGGCATGACGAGATCACCAAGGAGCACGGCCCTTACATCGCCAATGGCAGCATGCGGACCCTGCGCGCGGTCTACAATCACGCGCGCAAGGCCCATCGCTACCTTCCACCCGATAACCCTGCAAGCGTCGTAGATTGGAATTCGGAAAAACGGCGTAACACAGCGATGGGGCTCGACGATCTGCCCCATTGGTTCCACCAAGTCGCTGCACTGCAGAACCCGATCCGGCGCGAATTCCACCTGTTCTCACTGCTGTCAGGGTGCCGCCCAACGGCGCTGATGGAGGCGAAGCCCCAGCATCTCGATCTCCGCCGCCGCGTACTGCACATCCCGCGGCCCAAGGGGGGCGCGGATCGTGCCTTCGACATTCCACTGTCACGCCAGATGATCCTCTGCCTTGTGCGCGCGATCCGCTTTGCCTGTCATTTCTATCCCTCTGAAGCCAAGAACTGGCTCTTCACGGCGGACAGTGACAGCGGCCATCTGGCCGAACAGAAGGAAGATCGGGTCGTCCTCGCTAAGTGGGGCAATGACCTACGCCAGACGTTTAGAACGCTAGCGAACCCTGCGGGCATCTCCGAGTTCGACGCACGTCTGCTGATGAACCACGCCATTCCCGGCGTGAATGCCGGGTACATTTCGCGACACAAGCTGCTTGAAGATCACCTCCGTGCGCAGCAACAAGCCATCAGCAACACGATGTTCAGCGCCTTGGGCAATATGATCACTAAGGACGCAACAATTCGCTCTTGGCTTGGTCCATATGCGACGCATCAAGCAATCGACGCCGCCAAGCGGGAAGAAAGCAGCGCTCTGCACGATGCTGCCTTGGAAAGAGGGAATCTGCCTCAAAGGCGAGCGGCATTGACCGCGACGTTCAGCTTGAACTTTTGAGCGAGTGTTGGAGAGCCACAGGGACCTCGGCAGCTCATGGTTTAGATGACCCATCTAGGCATCGGTTGGTCGTCTATCAGGGGTTCGAGTCAGGAGACCGCTACATCGCGAGACCCACTATCGAAGAAGCACTCTTCTGCTATCGGCGCCGATCGGCAAGAGCGTAAACGTCGCCGAAGATCGTCGGAATTAGGGTCGCTTGACGCACGGTCCCGATTCGCTAGCTGCCCCTGACGGCGCGCCCGAGGTTTGACGCACCGACAGCCAGCATTCACTCAACCCTAGGCTTTCGTTTAGCAGGTGCCTTTCGTGTCGGGGTAGGTTGCGGTTTGCGTCCGAGCCCCGCCGCCTTGGCGAGCGTGGATCTTTGGGCCGCGTAGTTCGGCGCAACCATCGGGTAATCCGGCTTCAATCCCCACTTTTCGCGATATTCGTTCGGGGTGAGCTCGTAGTGAACCGCAAGATGACGTTTGAGCGATTTGAATTTCTTCCCGTCTTCCAGGCAGATGATGTAGTCCGGCGTTACCGATCTTTTCGGATTGACGGCGGGTTCCTGCTGAGACTGCTTGGGAACATTCGGCTGACCAAGGCCTGTAAGCGACGAATGGATCGATGCGATAAGGTCTGGCAACCCAGCGACGGGCAGGGGGTTTTGGCTGACATAGGCAGAGACAATGTCTGCCGTCAGCCCAACCAAATCGGCCGTCATAGTTTCGTTTTGATCACTCAAGTATTCGCTCCTGGCATGGGGTCAAATCCGCCTCGCCCATTTGTCGTATATCGCAATTTTGAGCGATGGCGAGAATAAATACCACTTCGGAAGCCTGTGAGATTGGGCTCCGGCGAGCGGCTAACTCCAGAGGGCATCTAATCCGCTTGGCAGACGTGGATTCGGACCGGGACTAACGGAGTCGCTAGCAACATCGAAGGTGTTTGTCGGAAGGTGCCATTAGCTGTGGCCACTAGGCTGATCAAGCCAGGGCGGATCAGGTCTCTTGAACACCTCTCGGCCGGTTCGCTCGATTGCTTCACCCACGGCGAGCTCCAGCGCGTAGATGGTCTTTTCAAGCGGCAGGGTCGAGCGCGTGGCCTTCTTGCCAGTTCCCGGATCCAGGTCGAGTTCATATTCATATCGAATGCCGACCAAGGCGTTGTTGAGCGCACATAGTCGGATGTATTTTTCAACATTGGCGGGGATCACAAGGCCGTAGCTGTTACAGGAGTCCAGCATGTCACCCCACCTATGCCCAAACCCTTGGATTTTCTCCAGTTCTTGACTGTTCAAACGCAGGAAGGTCCGGAGGAAATGCTCGATCGCCTGGTAGTAAAGAAAGCGCCGGGGATGGTTCGATGTTCGGGGCAGAACGAGGATGTTCTCAAGGGCGTCAGCGGTGGCCCGGTAGTTTTGAGCCATCAAATACATGCCGTACGGCGTGACGCCGACGCCATAGACGACCTTTGGCTTTTTCTCTGCCTTGTTTTCATCCATGACCTATTTCCTTGGGCCAGCCATCTGTGTCGATCGGCATAAGAAATTCGAAGTCGTTGAGGCCGTCTTCGCCATCAATTCGATAGACGGCATCCTTTCCGACCAAGACAATGAGCGGCAGGAGATCCTCATAGTGGATGACCCACCAATAGCCTGCGCGGACAGCGGATGGATCGACCGCGTAGTTTTCGTCGAGTAGTTCCTGCTCCGTCAGTTTTCCCTTCTGCGGCCAGGCGCTGGTATCGATATGCCGAAGCAGCTCGAATTCGCCGACATGGTAGGGCCAGTCATCGGTCATGCGTGACGCTGCCAAACCGTGCACGTCGATAATCTCCGGCTTGCGGTCCTCGTGTAAGTGGCTTGCCCACCAGTATCCATCGCTCGCCTGCATCGATCTCTCCATATGATCTATAGGGGCCGCAACACCTATCGGAGGGTGGCGAGCCAGTTGACGTGTGGGAGTGTCGTGGGGGCAGCCGTGCTGCTCGTTCTCTACGACGTAAGGGCTCCCCCATCGTCGGTTATCACGCGGCTTAGTCAAAGGCGCGCCTAGGGCCGCTTATCTCAAGGCACGTAGAAGGTATCTGAAGGGTTCAGGCAGTCAAGATGTGCGCGGTTCCTTCAGGGCTGCGGCGATGCGGTCAAATGCCCTGGTTCGAGCCTTTCAGAGGTACATGTGAATCTATCCTATTCTCTCGAAATTTTCACCGGCCCGCGATACGATCCGCGCCGCCCATGGACAACGAGATTACAGATTCCGTTGCGGACAAAGTTGATTGACGTACTCGCTTGGGGGCGAGCGGTCTTTTCCCATGGGCGACGGCCAACAGTAAGCTTCTCAACGAAAGGCGTCGAATGGGCTCTCCAACCTAGCTGGGTGCTTGAAGCCATTCGAAATGTTGTCTGAGACCTAGTCCTGTCCGACACCTACGATGCTGATCGACGGCCGCGGCGCGTATCGGGTAGCGGGTCGCTCTCAATCGCTTCCGCCCAGGCTGCGCGCATGGCAGGGTCGCCACGGTTGTTGTGGTCCATCGCGCTGACTAGCGCGGCGCTGAAGTATCTCGCGAGGAACGGATCGGAGTGCAGATGCTCTACCGGGCTAGTCATTTCGGTTTCATCGAGGATCAGTCTGAGGCCGGTGCTCAATGCGTCGTCAATTTCAGCAGGTATTCGCGCGGGGTCCTTGCGCATCGAAGATGCCAAAAACCGAAGGGCCAACGTCAAGGACGAAGGCGTTCGCACAGCTACTACCTGTGCGATCTCGCGCCAAACCACTACTTCGAAGGCAGGCACACAGGCTTTTGACCGGTAAATCTGATCAAGCAAGCTCCCGAGAATCAGGACGTCGGTTTCATCGCGACTTGCTATCAACGTCCGAAGCCCCTTCGTCGCCGCAGTCACAGTCACAACGCCGAGGTCTAGGAGCAAGGGGTAGGCAGGTTCGATGCGAAGTGGATATCGATTGAGCCTCGCTAGCGCTCTTAATTTGTCGGTGGCCATGGGACTCGATCGTGCACGAATCGCAAGGTTTATTACGATCCGCGCGCATTCTTGTGCCAAATTTCGGCCATTGCCGCTGAACAGGTTTGGCATCGCCGGCGCGGCAGCGTGACTTGCAACATAGACGTGCAGACGCTCGATCAACGCAACGAGTTGAGCCTCGTCAAGCAGAAACTGTTTTTCGCCGAGCAGGTTTGCCAACGCTCCGCTGTCGAAATCTGCATCCGTAAGCTGAGCATCGGTAAGAAACTTGGCGCACAGTCCTCGTTGCGGATCGGCGCGGGCCGGTTTTGGCAATGAAAGGAAGGCCCCGGCGTAGAAGGCAGTTCCGCTAGGCAGGCCGTCCTCAACATGATTTGGATCCCACAACGCAGCGCCAAATACCTGCAAGTCTTTCTTGTTTAGCAGCTTGGCATTGAACAGCCATACCATTCGCGATGCGGCCGCCAGCCGCGTATCGGCCTGACGCAAGGCCGCAGTTGTATCTGAGACGACCTTCCGCCACCTCGGATCGGGTTTCTCGATCTTGACGTCGCCTGGCAGATTTTCCTCCGGATCGCGAACGCCGTGGGCGAAATCGCCGGCATTTTTGGTGATCGGATGTTCGAAGATTGCGAGCAGCATCGCATCGTGCTCGGAGATCTCCGCAGCCTCGAAGCATCGGCTCACAAGCTGGTGCAGCTGACCGCCTAGATCGATATTACGCCGAAATCGCGGATCGGCATGTAGGGCCAGCCCGATTTCCAGAAGCTTTGGCGCGCGATGAGGCGTGCGCAGGACCACGCGCGAAGCGATATCGAGCGCGGACTTGAGGCGGTCCATCCAAAAGCGGGGCTCCGTGTTGCCCGCATCGATCCGCTCCTTTGCCGCAGCGATGAGGCGGAAAACGCGATCGATTAAACGGTTCGCTTCTCCTGCATTGATCCTGGCGATCGTCGCCCGAGAAAAAAGCTTATCGAAATCCCTGTTAGCGGATCCAGGTGAGGCCCGAAGGAAGGCGTCGATCGCCCTCGTTGGTGCCACATCCATCAGCCAGCGCGCGGCGTCGAACACGAGTTGCCGGGCGACCGCTGCATGTCCGATCCGAAGCGGAAGGCCACCCTCTTCCTGGAACCGGAGGGCCTGATAGGCTAGAAGCCGCTCAACGCGCGGATCGAGTGGTCCAAGGTTGAAGGTTCTGTATATCGAGCCGAGATCAAATCGCCGTGTGCTTTCGCGCTCCTGCTTGAGCGGCGGCGCCGGCTGAGCAAGTCTCTCTTGCAAGTCGAAGAAGTCGCTGCGACCCGGGCAGCCGCGCGCTTGCAGTTCCTCCTGGCGCATATCGAACCGATCACGCACCGGTCCGTTCTCACGCCAATCGCCGAGCGCACCGAAAAGGACGGAACTGCGGAACAAAAGGGCGAAACTTTCACGTGACCATGAGGCGATGTCCTTTGCGCCCCGCTGAGTTTGCTCACGGATCGCGTTGAGCGCCTGCACCGATAATTGCGATGCTTCCTCGTCGCGCCCAAGATCTGCGAGCAAAGCCGCCTTGCGCAGCAGCCAGAAGCTGTCCCCCTGGACATTCCACTTGTTGAGCGCGGCCTCAAGTCCGTCGATATCGAAATCCGCGCGGAGGCGCAGGCAGTTGTCATAAGTCAGGCGTTCTAGCCCTTCCGTATCCTCCGCAAGTCTGGGCGCCAGCCAATCCGACCAGCGCTTGTAAAGCACGGCGTCGTTGTCCTCGCGTGCATGGCGCAGGATCGCAAGCGCAAGAGCACGGAATTGCCTTGCCTGCTCGGGTGGCAATTGTTCGTATCGACCAATCAAAGTGTCTAGAAGTTCGGCAATGACATCGTCGACAGTCAACACCAGAGGCACGAGCGCGACCTCTTGTTGCCAGTTGAGCTCGAACAATGCATCGAGCCGCTCATCCTCGCCAAGCTCACGCAGGCCGGGAATGATATCGTGGATCCGCATGATTAGACGTCGCCAGAGCAATTGGCTCGTATCAAAGGGCGGCACAACCCAGCCGGGGTAAACCGCTCGGTTCTGCCGCCACTGCACCACCAGTTCGCGAACCGTTTGGGCGGGCGTGATGCTGTTACCCAACTGGGGCTCTGGCATTGGCGATCTGGGATCGGGAACCGAAGTCACATGCACCAGCGGGGGTATGAAACCTGCAGCCGGCCGCGGCCAGCGTTGTGCACGGTACGGCTCAACCGCACGCAAGGATTCAAGAAACCACTGATGGGCATTTTCCAGCCGGCGGCTTTCCGGCCAATTCTCGAACATCTGGAGCTTTGCCAGATCGATTGGCTGGATGCGGCGGCTTTCAAGCATCTTGCGCTTCGCTGCGCTTAAATCCAGCGCCCCCACCAGGTAGATCAGTGGCGCCTTCGGTCCGAGCCGATCGCGGACCCAGCCCGACCAGAACAGGAAATTGGGATCGTCTCCCGAGAAACCGAGCAACACCAATGTGTTTTCCATCGCGAGTTGCTGCGCGAGATTGACGAACGCCGCGAAACGCGCCGGATAGGTCCGAAAATCCTCTTCCGTAAAGACAAATGGTCGATGGGAGGGCAAACTGCCGTGCAGCTTGATGACCCTCGGTGCCCGCGCCTCCGGTATCTCCTCGACCGTGCGCAAGATGTCATAAACGCGCTCTTCGGCGCTTTCAGCCGCACGTTCAAGCAGCGTGTCCCAGTTGGTCGTCATTATATCGGCCCAAGGGAGCTGGACGAGCATCTTGTGCAGTTTACCCGGCGCGAACTGGCGGTCGGGGACATTTGCCAGTATCAATTTGTCGAGCGTGTTGCGTCCGAATTGTGCCTCGAATTCTTCTGCTACCCGCAGATAGGCGCTGGTTGCGCCGCTCAGTCCTAACAGCCATTCACGGTGGCGGGAGGGTGCCGGGTAAAGCTGGTTTACCATCGTTCTATAGATGTCGTTCCAGCCGGGCATTGTGCCGGCTGAGGCCCGCACCGGAGCGGCGTTGCGGCTGAAACCAGCGCCGACCAGCAAAGCTGCCGACCCCACCGGCTCACGTGCCCAAAGGGCTTCGGCAATTCGCGCGATATGCGATGCGTCCGAAAAAGTACTCGTCATTCTAAGTGCGTTCCCTAGCATAACCACGGTGTGCAGGAATTGACAGCCGCAGGCTTACCTGACTGGCATAGGCTCGAAGCGAAATTCTCGCCACTGATTTGCGTTGACCAACACTGGTCTATCACGTTCGCTCATGAGTGACGTGTTAGAAGTAGAACAACGCCAAGCCCGATCTCTGCTCGTTTTCAAAGAATAGTGTCATGACGTTTGGTACTGATGAACGCTTGAAAAGCTACCTGGACACAAACCAGTTGCAAAGGGAACGGATGTGCACTGCCGTCCTTGCCTTGGACAAGCGGTTTACGAATGTTCGGCCACGCCACCCTCGAGGTGGGCCTGATGGCGGCCGAGATATTGAGGCTATCCTAAATGGAGAACAGAAAGCCTACGGTGCTATCGGGTTCGTCAATCAAGCCAACGATTCGACGGATCACAAGAAGAAAGCCCAGAAAAAGTTCGTGGGGGATTTGGCGAGCGCGATCGCAGCCGATCCTGAAATCAAGGCATTTGTTTTTTTTACGAACGTGAATCTTACCGCTGGCGAAAAGGATGCCTTGATCCAGAAGGTCACAAAAAGCGGACTGGCCCATTGCGAAATCTTCGACCGAGAAAGAATTCGCTTAGTCCTTGATGGCGCAGATGGAATGGCGATCCGGTTTCAGTCGCTCGGCATTTCGATGTCTGAGGCGGAACAGGCAACATTCTTCGCTAGATGGGGCGACGATATCCAGAGTGTGATTGTTGATGGGTTCAGCGAAATTAAGAAATCGCTGAACCGAATGCAATTTTTGCAAGAGATGAATGCTCCTCTTGATCAGTTCCTCGTCCTGTTGGAACTGGACCGCGAGTACAATGGCAAGGAAATCGGCCACTTCCGGTTTTTCGTGAGCATGAGTCTCGCCGAACCACGAGATGGGCTCTTTATGGTGACGTTTGGGACATCGGATCGAGCAGATAGGGCGAGTGCAAAATCAGTGGCCGATGTTGAGGCCATGCCGGCAGGCATCTTGCATGGAATGATGGGCGCCAAGTGGGAGGGGCGCATTCCGGCTGCGGCAGACACGCTGAACGAGGATATTGCCGATGGGGGTGCCGATCATGACGAGGGTACGAATGTCGGCACTTTCACATCAGTCGGGATGGAGAATGTGCGCTTTTTGCGTGCTGAATTTGGGTATGGAGGCGGGAGCTTTCGCTTCGGTCCTTACCTCCGCCTTTCTGACATTGACGACTGCATGATTGCTCTTTTCATGAACGAGGCATTGGCGGAAAAGATCAAAGCCATTCATTTTATAGGCAACCAGTACAAGCTTGCCGAGTATGGCCGAGATGGGTTTCGAATAGACACACATGGCAAATTTGAGCCAAGTCTAATTTTTACCCCCTCTGAGCTTTCTGATGAATGGCGCCGGATCATGCGGAACTTCGGCCCATTCAGCGTCCGATACGCAGAAATGACCCCCATCAGACTCTTCGAGCCGGTCGAAGCCAGCAACTCTCTGCCAGTCCGCCGATCGAGGAAGGCGAACGGTTAGCGGAACGGTCCCGGTCGAACGGGGGACGCAAGCGAACGGGTTCGATGGCCGTCTGCGTTAGCGGCCAAAAAGGCGTGAGAAGAAGCCACGTTTGGACTCCTTTTGATTGGTATGTTGCGATTGCGCTTGCTGGCGATTTTGCTTGGCCGGCTCCGTCCAGTCGACTGGTTGGGCGAATACAGTCTTAGCCGACACCGGAGTGGCCTGCCGCGATGAAGCCCGCTGCGCCTCGGCCCTATCGCCCATAGCAGGAATCTCGATCGCCTCCTTTGCGCGCGTGACCGCGACGTAGAAAAGTCTGAGTTCCGCCGCGTCCTCCCGCTCTCGATCAGCCCCCTCTTTATGCCCCTTTGCTGCACGGGTCTTCAGGAAGTCGTCCATAAGTCGAACGTTCTTCCATTCTCGTCCCTTAGCCTTATGTGTCGTCGAGATGACGATATCGGCCTGATCCTCACCGACGGATTGATTGATAGCCCACAAAAGGCGTCTTTCGCCCTTGCTCTGCACGAGGTTGACGAACATGGTCAGGTGCTCGCCCTCTGCGGTTTTGGCGAAGTCGACCACCGACTCCCAACTATTGAACCCGAAAAAGTCGGCGACGTCTGTTGGACGCCCTTCCTTCAAGTCTCGTACCCCCCATAACAACTCCTTAAGGTCGTTGTTGTCGCCAACGAGATGGGGTTTGCGACCTTCATCAATGCACTCAATCAGCGCAGTCATGACGTTCGCGTTGGTTCTCGCCAGAATGGCGTTAGGCTTGCAAGTCCCGACTCTGCTCGACAAAGCCGGGTTGCCGGTCAGTGGTACGCTTTCGCCGAGTCGCTGCAGGATGCGGGATGCCTCGTGGGCAATCGCATGACCAAACCGAAACGATTGCGTCAAGCTCACGACGGCATCGGTCTCGATCGCCTCCATCGCATTAATTGCGCCACGCCATTCGTAGATCTGCTGATAGCGATCTCCAACGTAGACAAGTTGAGCGTTTTGCCGCTTCAGAACGTCCAGGACCACGGGATTGGTGTCCTGTGCCTCATCAAGAAGAATGTAGTCGGCAGCGATCTGCGGCTTGGACAGCCCCCAGAGCTTCAGAAATCCGTCAAAACCCAGCGGGATTGCGTCCTTTGTATCGCACATGCGCCCCCAGAGATGCTTGGCGTTGCTGCGCGCAAACTCGTTCACCGCGTTCAAGGTTTCATCGCTCGCCGCAAGCAGCGATCCGTGACGCGGTACATGCTCGTCAGAGATTTCCTCGTCGCCGCTTTGGGCAAAACGTCTGACAGTCTGCTGGATCAGATAGGCTTGCGACACCGGCTGCAGGGAGTGGTCACGGTCGACCCGCCATGCCTTCTTGAGTTCAAGTATCTCTGCGAGCTGCTTTGCGCTGACCTTTCCGGCAAACTTGTCCTTGGTTTTCTTGTAATCAGAGTGAAGGGACCTCAGCGCCAAGCTATGAGTTGTCGAGCAATCCACCGTGGAAGGAAATTTCTCGCGGGCATCCCCGACAATAGCCTTGTTGAAAGCAATGTATTGGCCGCGACTGCGGGTTCCGTGGGCAAGGAACTGCAGGGTCGAGGTCTTCCCCGTACCGGCATAGGCATTGATGCGGAGCGATCCGCCGGAGAGGAAGGCGTCGATTGCCTGCTCCTGCTCTCCGGTGGGTTTGCGCTTCCCTTTCGTGACCGGGGCCCGCGTGTGTACAACGCGGGGCTGCTTCTTGGAGGCTTTCGGGGCTTGCTCGAAAAGATCCGCCTGCTTGACATCGAGTGCGGATTTGGCTCGGACCAGTAGCTTTCCCGCCCGAGCGGTACTCCGAACTGCTGCCTCACTCGCGATGGCCTTGATGGCCCTACTGTCTCCGTTCGCCGTGGCCTTTTCCAGCATCGTTTCAAGCTGGTCGATCCTCAACGAAATAAAAGGTCGCTTCATGCCAAATCCCCCCGCTAGAATTCGTCCTGAAATGATATCGAAGTCAAGGTCGAGGCTGTCAGGCGACAATGGGTCTGGAAAGTCGACGGCTTCAGCAACGTAGGAGCAGATCCGGTCTGGTGCCAATAGCAGATCAGGATTAACCAGATCGGTGAAACTTGAGCTTCCGGACTGTCAGAAAGGCGCTAGTTTAGACTTTGCTAATTCTGCTGGTCGGTCACGCATAGGTTGAGCGCCTCGCGTCTGCTCATCAACCGGAATTGCCCGACGGTCCATCACCATTCAGGTGGCATCGGCGGGACTGGAGCCTTTGGTCTGGGATTCTTCTCGATGGCACAAGAACGAAGCCTTGAAGACCGCCTCGGTTTGGTCTCCCCCAAGTTACTGGCGGCCGAGGTCTGGCTACCGACCTTGGTGTTCCTAGACAAGGTCGAATTGTGTCAGGCGCTGCGGCGGGAACTCTCCCAGGTCGGCGACCTTGCTTTGCGAGCCATTGCGGTCGGCAAGGCGCAACAGGCGGTGAACTGGCTTGCGCTCGGATTCTATTGCGATCAGTCGATCGCGAGAGAGGCTTTGGGAGCCTCGGGGACCTTTCGTAGTTCGAAGTATGGCTTCAAGGCCAAGAGCCTGTTGGACGTTTTGACCGCTCTTCAGCAGACAGGCGCGGAGTTGCATTTATCTGAGGATGTTAGCACATATCTCGCATCGGTGAAGGCGCTAGCCCATCTCGCCACTCCGATTCATCACCTGGACCAGACTCTTCGGCAGTTTCTAAGGCGCAATGCCGACACCGCGTTAAAATCAGTCATAGCCAGGGTCGATGCCATATTCATGACTGGTCACCAGGCCGACCATGGAGCAAGCACGGAGGATATCGGCTTCTATTCGAAGGAGGACCTGGCTGAAGGCGCATCCTACATCGTCCATTGCATGGACACCGAAATCGGCATCGAAACTAAGCACTTCAACAAGATGGCCGAATCGAAGATCTCGCGCGGAATTTTTGACAAGCTAATCGTAAAGGCTTGCAAGATCCGCCGGTATTGCGAGGCGGAAATCCTTGTCGATGCGTTCAATTATCAAATTCACACGAGTAAAGGTAAATCTATCGTATCAGCACCAACGCCCGAATTGGAAAAGAGTATACGATTAGGATATATACAAGAAAATCAAGCGCGTAGCCGGATGCAATTTGAAAGAATAAAGACTATTAAAGGAGGCGTAATCTCGGTATTCGATATATCTGATGCGTTCTATGATCGTCTGCATGAAAGTGTCGTCAAACTCATCGATTTTCCTTTTAGCCGTTATACATTTCACCTGCCGGATGTGCCGCCTTTGCGTGCCTTATTTTCGAATGATGCTTTCACGGCTGAGGAAATAGTCTACCTGCGTGACATCGTAAATACGGAACTGGTGACATGGGAAGAGTTGGAGCGTTTTGAGCTCCGCCCTGGCTTGTCGCTTCTCGACGTTGCGAAAGTTTATCGACTCTTCCTGTTTGTCGCCCGCCTTGCGACGAGGCAACTAGAGCCTCTGTTGAGCCATGACCCCGCCATTGCTTATCGCTCGTTGATCCCGGTGTTTAAAGAAGGGGTGTTGAAAGGGCTTTTGGGTTGGTGTCTGAGACCCGAACAAATCGACGATGTGCTAGGCCTTTTATCCTGGAAGCCGGGTAGCGCAGGCGTGTTTGATCTTCAGTATCGGCCGATCATCCGAGGAGAGGACGGCCATCTCCTTGTGCCTATGCATATCGCAGGGATGGCCAACTGGTATCGAAACCTCGTTCATACCGGAAAAATTCGCCTCACTGACTCGGTTGAACAAGAAGCCGCTTCTCGTGCGTTGACGCATGCCCTGCAGCGCCATTGCGAACACGTGCGAGCGGAATATGAGACCGTACTCAACGGTCAACGCATCGAGATTGATGCAGTCTGTCGGTTTGGGGAATATCTATTTCTGTTCGAGTGCAAACATTCACTGCTGCCCTGCAACGTGCACGAATTAAGAACTTCGTTCAAACACGTTCGTACAGGCGCTGGCCAACTCGATCGGATAATCCGTTTGCTCTCGGATCCGAAAATCGAGGCGGAATTCTATCGTCGATTGGGATGGAGCGTTGGTCCTGCGGACGAGATTGTGACCTGTATCGTCTCCTGCAATGGCATGTTCTCCGGCCTTCGGGTCGACGGACACCCTGTGAGAAGATGGGCTGAGTTGTTGAACATGATTGAAAAGGGGGTTGTCAGAACCGTACAGTTGTCGGTGTTTGATGACGGCTCCGGACTAGACGTCCGCACGGAGAATGTCGTTGAGCGGAACCTTTGGAATGCTACTCAGCCTGATCCCAAATTCCTCTATCGATATCTCAAGGAAGATAGCCTCTCTGTGATGCTCTTCGACGCGATGGTCGAACATGAGGAGGCCTACTCAGTCGGGGATTCGGTGCTCTCGTTTCGCAGCTATGCTCTCGATGCGAACGCGGTCACGGATTCTATTGCCGAGCTCTCGGACAACTCCTCGGCGTAGGTTGGAATAAGCCGGTGTGGCCGCATAATGCCCAGCCCAGACCGCGGTAGAAGGGTGCGCGGGCGATCCTGGACGGCTCCGCCTTGTTGGCCACCAGCCGGGATCGTTGTCGCTTGGCTGCATCGGGAGTTGATGCAGGCGATCTGCCTCGCGACGGTGCATGCGTGCCCCCGATGTCGGCGCAGCGATACAAGACTGACAAGTTCGATGCGCTTAGCACTGCCATCTTGATGCGCGTAGGCGGTTCCGCCAAACCTACATCAAAAACGTAGAGCTGCTTCTACACGAAGCTTCTCTTGACCCACCGGTGCAACTCGAAGGACAGGTTTGCTCGACTTGGAGAACGCCAATCCATCATTCGGGGAAGGCGTTTGGCATCCGCTTGAGCTAGAGTCGGTCGCGGTGCGTTCGCGCAGGCTGTGGCTGACGATCCGCTGTCGCTTGGGGCTACGGACGCCATGCCGCTGTCACGCGCGGGGTTGTGGCGATCGTATCGCCAACTGCACGATCTCGTCATAACGATCGTCGCGCGCAGCGAGCCGTGCCGACGATCCATGGCCATCCCGGTGAAGGCGCTGTCGTTCATGATGGCGATCGACGATCCGTCGTTCATCCGCTGCTCTCGCCACGTCCCGACCTACTTGGGGTTGACCTCGCGGCAATGTCAGTCGGGCACCTCGGCCGACGTTCAGGGTCGCTTATCGAAAGCCGGCGACGCTGATTTCGACGCTCGTTCTACGAGGCGGCGTCGGCGCTGATGACGCCTTCAAGGGCTCCGACAAGGTCAAGAACTGGGGCCAGGCGATCGCCAAACGCTCCTGCCACCGCAAGGTCTGTGTCGCTGTGGCGCGCAAGCTGGCGGTGATCATGCACGCCATGTGGTGCGACGGAACGTTCTATGTCGGCGATTCCGCGGCGAACCGAAGCGATGCCGCCCGGCGCGCTCGTATCAACGATCGCAGGCTGTTGGGAGTGCATCGATGGACGGTGCAACGGAAGTTGAACCGCATGGCGTCGGCACGCTGACGGGCGCCATCTGACAAAGGGAATCCGCTCCGGCGGATGAGGACTGATGCAGACCAGGAACGACGGAACGCACGTTATCTTGCCTGCGGCCGCGCCGATCGCGAGACGGCCGGACCGCGCCGGATTGCCTGTGACGATGTTCCGTCGGCTCGATGGAAAGTGCGTCACGAAGGTTCCCGTGCTGCAAATGAGCAGCGCAACAACACCGTCGCCGAGCGCGGAAGAATGCACGGCGCATTGGGACTCGACGCCAGAATACGGAGTCGTGACATCGAGCATAGAATAGTACATTATCGTAGCGTAGAGGAGTAACGACGATAGTGAATAAATCTCGCAGAATACGACCGTTGAAGATGGCAAGATAAAAGCCCACACATTGTGCTCCGGTCTGGCGGTTGTTTTTCAACGAGTTAGGCAATGATTTCGCAATGTGTGAACGTTCACTGCACATTGCCGCATTGGCGATCTCTGAGCGAGATCCATATCTTAATGCAACGTGCGCCGACTTTAGGCCGGTACTTGACGAGGCCGGAGCCGGGAAGGGAAATGGTCAGAGACAGCAGCAAGGCGCTCAACAGAAAAGCCCAGTTCTCGGAGGGACGCGGGTCCCTTCGGTGACCTCTGGTCGGCAGGCGGCTGAGCAGGTGGATCCTCAACGTCAGAATCTCGTCGACTCAGCTTGCGGTGGCTTGCGACGGCGGTGGGCAGGGCTGTGTGGGCGGTCTTCGTTGCAGCCGACATCGCCAGCGCCGGCCGTAGGATGGCGGCCGCGCCGGCTTGTCCGCCCCTACCGCATTGCGGATGCACCGACTTCACGGCCTCGATAGAGACCCCCCGGCCGCCACAAGCCTGCCCCGGTCCAAGCTTCCATCTCGGCTTGCAGGGCGCAGCGCCCCGTCCGAGATGCGGGCGCTGCGCATCGCCCAGCGCAGTGGCTGCCGGCTGACATGGAACCTCCATCCTGACAGGAATGCGGGAACCGGCGTGTTACGGTCTGATGGTGTTACGTCACCGTTCGATAGCCCTCGAAGCAAATGGAGAGTTCGCCACGTCCAGGATCAACCGCCGCGCCTTGCTCTTCCACTCCAGCAGCGTAGCCGTCGCCTCGACGGTTGCGGCAACTGCACTCGGCACAGAGCCGCAGGGCCAAGACCCAGAACCGTCCAACAAATTGCGAACGCTGATTGACGCGCACAAGACGGCATACTCGTCCTTCGGCGAAGCCTTGCATGAAACGGGCGGCGGTATTCGCGACGTCGTCAGGGCCAGCCATAGAGAGGAGAGGGCGCTCCTGGCCATCTGCAGCTATCCTGCGGTTAAGGAAGCGGATCGCCAGGCCAAGGCTCACTATCTTTTAGAGATCGAGGCGCGCGGCGAACTCGACCTGGCAGAGCATATGCAGGCTGTTCTTGGATCGACGATGTGGAAGCGATGATACGACCTGCAGGCGGACGGTCAGCTGCTGAATGCCTGATATGCGCCCGAGTCGGCCATATAGATCATCTCGCCATTTCCCGGAGCAGACATCGTTGGTGAGCGGGTTGGTCCTCAGAAGCGGTCATCAGCGTGCGCGCGCAGTCCAGCGCCGACCAAAACATGCTCCGCAGGCCAAATCGCCTCCCAAGCCGGATTAGCCCCCCAGTGCATCGGCCACCGCGCGTTCCAGTGAGGTAGTGGCTCGGCGGATGAGTCGGCTAAGGGTCTGGCTGTCATCAAATAGCGCCCCCTGCTTCGCGGCTACATCGAAGCCGACGAGCATTTGAGCCACTTCTACCGGAAGGCGGCTTTCGACAAGGGCCTGGAGATAGCTCTCCTCCGACAAGTTCCGGTACGTGACTACCTTGCCGGACTGGCGGGCAACCTCCGCAGCCAAATCTGAAAGAGTATAAGACTGGTCGCCGGCCAACTCATAGGTGATCCCGGACTGATCTTCATCAGACACCATGACCGCAGCGGCGGCCTCTGCATAATCCGTTCGGGTCGCTGTCGTTAGCCGTCCATCGCCGACACATCCGAGAAAGGCACCGTGTTGCAGCGCAATTGGCAGCGCCTCGAGGTAGTTCTCGGTGTACCATCCATTGCGCAGCAACACGTAGGGCGCGCCGCTGGCCTTCAACAAGGCTTCTGTCGCCCGGTGATCTTCCGCAAGGGAGACTGGGGAGGTGTCGGCGTGGAGTATACTGGTGTAGGCGATCAGTTGTACGCCGGCAGCCTTCGCGGCTCGAACGGCGTTCTCGTGCTGCCGAACGCGTTCGGCGGGCTCGCCCGCCGAGATCAACAATAGCTTTTGCGCACCGGCGAAGGCCAACTGCAGGCTTACCGGGTCATTGTAGTCACCTTGCCGAACGGTCACGCCTTGGGCCTTCAGCCCCGCGGCCTTGCTGGGATTGCGAACCAACGCAACGATATCGGCCGCAGCCATCTTTTTGAGGAGAGCGTCGATGACGCGTTGGCCGAGTTGGCCAGTACCGCCTGTAACTGCAATCATTGTGTGAACCTCATTTTGGAATTGTACGGATACGACCGGTGGCACGACCACAAGCCTCTGCCCTGGCGATAGTGCTGATCAGCCCGCCGTGGCATTTATGATGAGGGGTTGGGACGTGAGTTTCGTCTGGCCGGAGATCAGTAACCCAGGAACGTCTCCATCTTGACGTCCTTACCCTTGACCCCCGCCTCCCTGAGCAGCGTTTGCATCGCGGAGACCATCGCTTCCGGTCCGGCGACGTAGTAGACGGGTGCCGCGATATCGCCGACGTATTTCGAGATCATTTCTTGTGTGATGTACCCTTGCTCCCCGCGCCACTCGGCAGGGGCGCCATCCGCCTCGGTGCATGTTGCGACAAGATTGAAGCGCGGGTTCTGCCTCGCGATCTCTGTCAGTTCGGAAAGGAAAGCGGCGTCCTCGACGCGGCGATTGCCGTAGAAAAGAAACAGCCGCTGCGGGAGACCGCGCTTCGTTGCATCAATGATCATGCTGCGGAACGGCGTGATGCCGATCCCGCCCGCGAGAAAGACCGCCGGCCTCGCCGCGTCCTCATGCAGCGAGAGGTCGCCATAGGGTCCTTCGATCTCGACGGTCGTCCCCAGGGGCAAGCTCATCAAGCCATGCTTGAAGCTCGTATCGGTGAGCCGTGTGGCGATCATCAATTCCGGCTCGTGCGGCCCGCTGACGATCGAGAAGGTCCTGACCTGTCCCTTGGCATCTGTGGCCTTCAGGTCGGGTAGGCTCATATAGATCGCCTGCCCGGCTTCGAACACGAAGCCTTCAGGCTTCTTCAAATGAAACGCCATCGTGCCTTTTGCGACCTCTTCCCGGGCGGTGAGGCTGGTCGAGAATGTGGAGGCAGGACGAAGAAAGCTTTTCCGCCGCCACCGCGTGAGCTTCATGCCGTCACGCATGTTGAGCCCGAGCAGTGTGATGTTCGTCGCGCCCGCGATCAGCTCGAGCGCCTGCACCGTATAAAAGGCGATATCGAAATCCCCGGCCTTGGCCCTGGACGCGAGGAACAGCGCCGCCGGGATGAGAACGAGAAGGCCGTTCGCGGCAATGAATGGCATTCGCTTCAGCTTCTTGCCGATCACGCTGGATCGTCCACCCTTCGCCAGGGCAAAGCCTGAGCCACCTGTCGCCGCCAAGGCGGGGATCAGCAGCAGGAAGCCCCAAGGTATCGCCGTCTTGACGGCGATAATGGTTGCCTCGGATGCAAACAGTTCGCTGAGAACCGTCGACAGCCAGAAGGTCGCGATCGTCAGAAGCACGACCATACCGGCCAGTGGGTGTATGATCTTGGTCACGAATTTGTCTCCTGCAGCGGGCTAAGCCACGCAAACGCCGGCCAACGCGACCTTCTGGAAGAGGTGCGGCGCGGAGACGACAGATGACGGAATGGCGATGCTTGCGTCCGGAGCGGCGGAATTTTGCCGCGCGGCACGGAAGTGGGCGGTCGATTCCCAAACCGCATAGTTGAGGTAAGTCGGGCTATCGCCGATGGCCCGGTGGAGCTGGGTCGAGATGAAACCAGGCTTCTGCTTCATTGCGATGGCTTCGCGACCCCAAATGTCGAGGAAGGCCTGCTCGTCAGCCTTGCCCATCGTGATGAGATTGACGAGCACGATGGGGGAGGCGTCGACGGCGAATTGGCGTTCGATCGGGAAGTTTGGGTCCATAGAGCGCATTCGGGTCATGACAGGTTCTTTCCATTTGGTTATATGATGTCAATTCGGTGAGACCGCTACATAGTGATTTGACATCGTGGTGTCAACAATGATTTATGGTGACCAAATGAATCAGACCAAACGAACCCCAGCTGGGGAGGCTATGACCGAACTCGTGCTCGACCTGTTCCGGGTGAACAACTTGACTGTGACGTGGGGGGACCGGCTCGTAGCCCACCTAGGCCTGACCAGCGCACGGTGGCAGATACTAGGAGCCATTGTTGCCGCAGATCGTCCGCAGCCCGTCGCATGGCTGGCCCGTGATCTGGGTGCCAACCGGCAGAACGTGCAGCGCATCGTCAATGACTTGGCAAGGGACGGGTTCGTCAGGTTCGAGCGCAATCCGCATCATCGCCGTGCCCAGCTGGTGGTGATGACAGACAAGGGACGGCAGGCCTTTGACGCCGCCATCGGAATCTATGACCCCAGCATCAACGCGCTGGCGGAGGGAATTGCCATCGAGGACGTCAAGGCAGCAATTCGCGTCGTGAAGATCCTGCGGAAGTATTTCGAGGAGAATGTGAATACTGAAGAGCAGGCCTGACCACTATGGCGCAGTGTCGTATCACCGGGTCAGCGCCATTCTGATCCTGGTGCTGCTGGTTCTGGCCTACGGGCTGGCGCGAGTATGGACACGGTCGCGAAGGCGGCATTCCTTCGCGTCCACATTTCGATTGCGACCGTCCTCCTACTTCTAAAGGCCTTATGCTTCGTCGGTGGTGGCGGTTCGAGCAAAAGCCTCTTCGAAAGTCATCCGCCATCAAAATCGACGGGCAAGCCTTACACCTGGGCCGCCACCATTTGCTGGAATAAACTCGATGCCGGCCGCCTCAAGTGCATTGCGAATCGCCCTTTGATTCGCCGCAGTGATAGAGGGTATGCCGTCGTCGGATTCCGCGCGCCTTACGGTCGCCACCCCCACGCTGGCGGCGTCTGCCAGATCCTTTGCGCTCCAACGCACCAACGCGCGCGCCGCTCGCATCTGCGCGCCAGTGATATCTTTCATATCATATGATTGCAAAGTGATCTCTTAACTGCTAGATAGGAACGGACTACTCACGCGAGCCGTCTGCAGTGTCCCAAGCCCCTGCAGGTCTGGCTGCGCGCAAGTACGGCTGGGCGATATGCGACTGCACATAGCCCAGCCTCACCACGCCAAGCCGTTTGGAGCTCGGATCATGGGCGACTCCGACAATAGCACGCCTTTGTCGTTCGTCACGAGCGGGAAGGAACTTGCGCGAACGGCGAATGTAAAGCTGCAATCGCATCCAACCGAGCTTGCGCGGGGCGACTTGGAAAAGGACCACACCTCCGATCGTGCCGTGACCGTGTGGCGCCACTGGCAGGATGCCCACAAATTGACCGAACAGTTGTGCCGTGAGCAACAACGCTTAGAGCGGAAGCTCGCCGAAATTATTGGCTTTCCGAGTGCGACCATCCTCCAGTCGAATGGTGAGAGCGTGACGCTACATTCGCGAAAAGAAATTCGTGAATTGCAACGCGTCGGCCTTATCGATGAGGGCATCCGTGCGGAGGCTGAGGCCGACTTGGCGGCCCACCAGGCGCGCTGGGATGCTGCCGACAGGGAAATAGGGTACTCCGCCGCGATGCTTGCTGAGCACAAGGCGGCCAGCCGAGCGGAGGCCTTGCTCGAAGAATTGTCGGAAACGCCTGCCATTACTCTTGCCGGCGTGGCAGCCAAGCTTGATGCAGTGCTCAGGGAAGGTCAGTCGTCTGCGAACGATGCCGAGTTTCCCTGGCCCCAAATCCGCTCAGCCATCGAGGATATTGCCCGGATTGGCCGGCAAAGAGAACCGGGTTGAAGGCGTCCATGCCGCGCGCCGGCCGAGCGCAAACCGCTTGAGCCGGCAGGGTAGTCGTGCCAGCGAAGCTGCTGCCGGTCGCCACAGATTGTGTCGTTCCAAGATAACGACTAGCCCATAGTGCGATTTTGGCGCCGTCTGCCGCCGTCGTTCCAAAACCGGCTGAAAAACCGGCTGAATTTTAGAAATCAAGCCGGCGCCGTCCCGTCTCAAATGCCAAAAAGCGGAGACAAATCAATTGGATGCAATGGCGCGCCCGAAGAGATTCGAACTCCTGACCCCCAGATTCGTAGTCTGGTGCTCTATCCAGCTGAGCTACGGGCGCGCAACAGGCCATGTTTGACACAAGCCCCACGATCCGGTCGAGACGGCCGGCCGCGATGTGGAGTGTTCCCTAACGACTGAATTTGCGAAAAGCAAGCCGATCCGGCAAAAGTTTTGTCGCAGGTCGTTTTGCCAATACCGACCAAGGCGTGGGGATCCAGTTCAGGCGGGGCGGCGCAGGCCGTTGCGCGCTTGGTCGAGCCGCACCGGCTGGTCGGGGATGGTGACGGCAAAGACCGTGCGGCCGCCGATCGATTCGACGAGCTCGACCGCGCCGCCATGGGCGCGGATCAATTCATGCGCGATCGCCAGGCCGAGGCCGGTGCCGCCGCTGCGCGCCGAGCCGCGGAAGGCGGCGAACAGGTTCTCGCGCGCCTTGGGCGGCAGGCCGGGGCCGGTATCGGTGACGGTGATGCGGCTGACGCTGCCATGGCGCTCGGCCGCGACCGCCAGCCGGCGCACCACCGCGCTTTCGGTATCGGCTGCCATCGCCTGCACCGAGTTGCGGCACAGATTGGTGAGCACGCGGAAGAGATGGTCGGAATCGGCGTCCACCTCGAAAGCGAGATCAACGCCATTGATGAACTCGATGCCCTGCTCGATATCGAGCAGGCCGTGCACGTCGTCGACCAGCTGGCGCAGCCTGAGCCGCCGGCGTGACGGCGCCGGCTCCTGCGTGCGGCCATAGTGAAGCACGCCTTCCGAATAGGAGACGGCGCGGTCGAGCGCGCGCAGAAGTTTCGGCGCAAAGGATTGCACGGTCGGGTCCTTCACCTGGCGCAGGCGGTCGGACATCAGCTGCGCGGAGGCAAGGATGTTGCGCATGTCGTGATTGATCTTCGACACGGCCATGCCGAGATCGGCGAGGTGCTTCTGCTCCGACAGCATCTTCTGCAGCCGGTCCTGCATCTGCGCCAGCTCGCGCTCGGCCACGCCGATCTCGTCGGCGCGCTCGGTCGGGCAGATGACGCGGCCCGGGTCGTCGGGCGCCTCGGAGAAGGACAGGATCGAGCGCGTCATGGTGCGGATCGGCCCGATCATGATCAGGTCGATCGCGGCATAGACCAGCATGGCGGTGAACAGCGAGATGAGCAGCGAGACGACGGCGACGTTGCGCGAGTATCTGAGCATGGCGTCGCGCAGGCGGTAGTCCGGCATGATCAGCTCGAATTCCTTGTCGCTGTCGCCGACCGGGCCGAAGACGCGCAGCATGCGCTTGCCGCCGAAGAACAAAGTGTCGAGCGCGCCGGTCATGCCGTTGACCAGGCCGACATTGGTGATGTCGATATGCTTGTCGACCTGGGGCGGCATGTCGGAAACGACGAGCAGCCGCGAGACCCCGCCGTCGCGCACGGCGATCGCCTTGGCGCCGATCGCCATCAGCACGTCGTTCTGGGCGTTGTGCGACAGCGAGTTGGGCTCGCCCTGCAGCAGCACGATCGACACGGCGGCGGCGGTGCCCAGCCGCTCCTTCAGCCAATTGACCCGGTAGCTGGCGATCCAGGGCAGGAAGATCAGGATTTCAGCCAAGAGCACGAAGGCGATGGTGAGCAGGAGAAGCTTGGTCGACAGGCCGCGCGAAAGCGGCACCCGGCGCGTCGAATTCGCCGCCGCCGGTCTTACCTTCTCGTTCGTGGACAGGGTTTCACTCGTCATTGACGCGCATTTCACAAAGGCTTGATCAGTGAAGATTATGCGATTTGCGGCTTTTTTGCCAATTCATCGTCGGCCCGCGAGAAAATGTCTCGCGGCCGGGGCGGATTGACTTCCAAAAACCTTCTTTCTATAAGCCCGCTCACGCTCGGGCCATTCGTCCCGGCGCGGTTTCGATCGCGCCTAAGCCGGCCCGGCAAAGCTCCTGTTACAACGTGACAGAATCAAGAAGGGCCGCACCCCGCGGTATTAAAACAAATGAAGCGTACCTACCAACCGTCCAAGCTCGTGCGTAAGCGCCGGCATGGTTTCCGTGCCCGCATGGCCACCAAAGGTGGTCGTGGCGTCGTTGCTGCCCGCCGTAATCGCGGTCGCAAGCGGCTCAGCGCCTGAACGGAAGACGAGATCGTTGCCCGCAACCGGCAAGCCAAAGGGGAAAACTCCCGGGCGGCTTCTGAAACGCGCGGACTTCCTGGCTGTGCGCGGCGGCGAGAAACGCCGCGGACGGCTTTTTCTCGTTGAAGTTCTCGACCGCGGCGATGATCTCGCGCCGCGCGTCGGCTACACCGTCACCAAGAAGGTTGGCAACGCCGTGGTGCGCAATCGCGTCCGGCGGCGGCTGAGGGAAGCCGTGCGCGTTCATGCGGCCGATGACATGGCGCCCGGTAATGACTATGTCATCGTCGGGCGTGAAGACGTGCTTGCCATACCGTTCGGCCAATTGAAGGCCGAGCTTTCCCGCCGGCTGCGCGCAACACGATAGGCCAAGGGCTTTCGATGGAAAACAACCGCAATTTCTTCATCACCATCGCGCTGTCGGTGCTGATCCTGACACTCTGGCAGGTGTTCTACATGAACCCGCGCATGGAGCAGCAGCGCGACCAGGCCCGCGTCGAGCAGCAGCGCGTCGAAGCGCAGAAAAAGGAAGCGGGCGGTGCCGCGACTTCCGGTGCAACCGGGACGCAGGCTCCGGCGCCGGGCGCCATTCCCAGCGCACCCGGCGGCGGTACGGTGACGGCGGCCAGCCGCGACCAGGCCATCGCTGCGACCAAGCGCGTCAGGATCGACACGCCCAGCCTCGAGGGTTCGATCAACCTGACCGGCGCACGCCTCGATGACCTGAAGCTCAAGCACTACACCGAGACGGTCGACAAGAACTCGCCCGAGATCGAGCTGCTCAACCCGTCATCGCTGCCCAATGGCTATTTCGCCGAGATCGGCTTTTCAGGATCGGCGGATGTTGGCAAGCTCCCCGGGCCCGACACCGTCTGGCAAGCCGAAGGCGATGCCACGCTGACACCGTCGACCCCTGTGACGCTGACCTTCACCAACGAGAAGGGCCTGACGTTCAAGCGCACCATCTCGATCGACAACGAATACATGTTCACCGTTTCCGACACCGTGCAGAATTCGGGAACCGCCGCAGTCTCGCTCTACAACTATGGCCGCGTCACCCGCTACGACAAGCCACCTGTCGCCAGCACCTACGTGCTGCACGAAGGCCTGATTGGCGTTACTGGCACGGAAGGGCTGGCGGAGTACAAATACGCCACCATCGAAAAGGACAAGGAAGTCAAACCTGGCAAGTCGACCGACGGCTGGCTTGGCATCACCGACAAATATTGGGCGGTAACCCTCGTGCCGACCGAGAAGCAGCCCTTCCAGCCAAAGTTCTCGTATTTCGAATTCAAGGACGGGCCGCACAGCCATAGCTATCAGGCCGACTTCCTGTCTGACGCAGTCAGCGTCGGCCCCGGGCAATCGACGACCATTGAGTCCGAAATCTTCGCCGGCGCCAAGGAAGTCTCCACCATCAACGCCTATGCCAAGGACCGACATATCCGCCAGTTCGACCTTCTGATCGACTGGGGCTGGTTCTATTTCATCACCAAGCCGATGTTCTGGCTGATCGACACGCTCTACAAATTCTTCGGCAATTTCGGCCTGGCGATCCTCGCCACCACCGTCATCGTCAAGGCCATCTTCTTCCCTTTAGCCAACAAGTCGTACGCCTCGATGGCGAATATGAAGAAGGTGCAGCCGAAGATGGTCGAGATCCGCGAGAAATACGCGGACGACAAGATGAAGCAGCAGCAGGCGATGATGGAACTCTACAAGACCGAGAAGATCAATCCGCTGGCCGGCTGCTGGCCGGTGGCGCTGCAGATCCCGGTCTTCTTCTCGCTCTACAAGGTGCTCTACATCACCATCGAGATGCGGCATGCGCCGTTCTTCGGCTGGATCCACGACCTTGCGGCGCCCGACCCGACGTCGGTCTTCAACCTGTTCGGCCTGCTGCCGTTCGCGGCGCCGGCATTCCTGCCGCATATGGGCGCCTGGGCCGTGGTCATGGGCATAACCATGTTCCTGCAGATGCGCATGAACCCGGCGCCGCCAGACCCGACGCAGGCGGCGATCTTCACCTGGATGCCGGTGATCTTCACCTTCATGATGGGCAGTTTTCCGGCCGGCCTCGTCATCTACTGGGCCTGGAACAACACGCTGTCGATCCTGCAGCAGGGCGTGATCATGAAGCGCCAGGGCGCCAAGATCGAATTGTGGGACAATCTGGCGGCGCTGTTCCGCAAGAAACCATCGCCGGCGGAATAGAAGGCTCCCCGAGATCCACACCAAAACCCCGGCCTGGCCGGGGTTTTTTGTTGGAAATGCCGACGGGACAGCGCCAACCTTCGCGATTGGCCGTGGCCCTCTTCCCGGTCGTCATTCTAGGGCGGAGCAAGGAGCGAAGCGACGCGCGCAGACCGAAGCGACGCGCGCAGACCCTAGAATCCTGCCGTGATCTCGAAGCGTTGCAAGGGTGCAGAATTCTGCTCCGTTGCGCCCTTCGATTCAAGGTCACGGCATGGATACTCGGGTCAAGCCCGAGGATGACGACGTCGCGGGGGTTTCGGCCAATCTCCAACGTCGGCGACAAGAAGCGCCAGCGCCAACCTTCGCGATTGGCCGTGGCTTACGTCCCGGTCGTCATTCTAGGGCGGAGCAAGGAGCGAAGCGACGCGCGCAGACCCTAGAATCCATGCCGCGACGCTAAGGCGTTGCTGCTCTTCAGAATTCTGCACCGTTGCACCCTACGGCAGAGGTCACGGCATGGATACTCGGGTCAAGCCCGAGTATGACGACGTCACGGGGGTTTCGGCCAATCTCCGACGTCGGCGCCAGTAGCGCCCGTTCACCCCGCCCCCATCTTCAGCCAGGGCCTTTTTCAGCGAGCGTCGCGACCAGCCCGGCATGTGCCGCGCGATCTGCCTCGGTGAGGCTGTGCGGCAGGCCGGGGTGCCGCGGCGGGACCCTGGTCCTTTATTCCATGGCCGCGCTGTGATCGACCTTGGCAGGCGTGGACGGCTTGCGCAGCAGAAGCACCAGCGGGATGGCGGCCAGGGACAGGATCATCATCAGCTTGAAGTCGTCGACATAGCTGATGATCGTCGCCTGCAGCGTGACCAGGCCGTCGAGCGCGGCGCGGCCGGCGGCGGTGTAAGGGCTCAGCGCCTGGGAGACCGCCGGGTCGGCGAACGCCGGATTGTACGGCGTCACATAGGTGGCGATGTCGGCGTGATTGATCTGCTGGTTCTGCGTCAGAAGCGCGGTGACGACCGAGATGCCGACGCTGGAGCCGATGTTGCGCGAAAGATTGTAAAGACCCGTGCCTTCAGAGCGCCGTTCCGGGGCCAGCGTGGCGAAGGTGATGGTGGTGAGCGGCACGAACAGGAAACCTAAGCCCGCTCCCTGGATGAAGCCGGTGCTGATGATCGTCCATTGCGAGACGCCCGGCGTCCAGCCGGTCATGTCGTACATCGCCCAGGCGGTGATCGCGAGGCCGATGAACAGCAGCCAGCGTGTGTCGACCTTGCCGACCAGCCTGCCGACCAGGAACATGCAGGCCATGGTGCCGAGGCCGCGCGGCCCCATGACGATACCGGCCGTCACCACCGGATAGCCCATCAGCGTCTGCAGATAGGGCGTCATCAGCGCCAGCGAGGCGAGATAGGTGATGCCGATGATGAAGATGAAGACCATGCCGACCGCGAAATTCCGGTCGAGGAACAGCCGCGGGTTCACGAAGGTGTCGCGGGCGGTGAAGGTGTGGACGATGAAGATATAGAAGGCCGACGCGCAGACCAGCGCCTCGACGATGATCTCGGCCGAGGAGAACCAGTTGAGCTGCTCGCCGCGGTCGAGGAACATCTGCAGCGACGCGATGGCGACGCTGAGCATGCCGAAGCCGAGCCAGTCGAGCCTGGCCTTCAGGTCGAGCTTGGTTTCCTGGACGAACATCGAGACGCCGGCGAAAGCCAGCATGCCGATCGGCACGTTGATGTAGAAGACCCAGCGCCAGGAGACGTTTTCGGTCAGCCAGCCGCCGATGACCGGGCCGAGCACCGGGCCGACCATGACCGAAACGCCGAACAACGCCATGGCGGAGCCACGCTCCTCGACGCTGTAGATATCGAGCAGGATGCTCTGCGACAGCGGCACGAGCGCCGCGCCGAACAGGCCCTGCAGCAGGCGGAAGCCGACGATCTGCGGTAGCGACTGCGCGAAGCCGCACAGCACCGAGGCCACCACGAAGCCGGTGATCGCCACCAAAAGGATGCGCTTGCGGCCGAAACGGTTGGCAAGATAGCCCGACGGCGGCGTCATCACCGCCGCGGCGACGATATAGGAGGTGAGCACCCAGTTGATCTGGTCGGCGCTCGCCGAGACGCTGCCCTGGATGTAAGGCAGCGCCACATTGGCGATGGTGGTGTCCAGCGCCTGCATGATGACCGCCAGGATCACGCAAGCGGTGATGGCGCCGCGATTGGCGACCACGCCTGTCGCGGAAGCGGTGGTCATGACTTTTGCCCGAAGCGCTTGAGAAGGTCGCTCGCGAAGTCGGGCAGGCCGCGGGCGTGGCCGGTGTCGATGCTGACGACGGCGCTCATGCCGCCGCGCAGCGGCGCCTTGCCTTCCGGATCATCGATCGTCACCCGCATCGGGATGCGCTGCACGACCTTGACCCAGTTGCCGCTGGTGTTCTGCGCCGGCAGCAGCGAGAAGCTGGACGACGAAGCCGGGCTGATCGAGCCGACGGTGCCGTGCCAGACCTCGCCCGGATAGCCGTCGATGCTGATCGTCGCCTTCTGGCCCGGGCGCACATAGGTGAGCTCGGTTTCCTTGGGCTCGGCGGCGATCCAGATATCGGTCGACGACACCAGGCTGAAGGCCGGCTGCGAAGCCGGCAGATACTTGCCGACCTGCACCGCATCGACATTGGTGACGATGCCGTCGAACGGCGCCTTGACGACGGAGTCGTTGAGGTTGCGCCGCGCATCGTCCACGGCCGACTGGGCCTGCAGGTAGAACGGGTTCTTCTCGACCGGCTGGCTGGCGTCGCCGCCGAGCTGGGCAAGCATCGCTTGCGCCTGCGCCTTGGCGACGGTCACCTTCTGGCGGGCGGCGACGAGGTCGTGCTGGGCGCTGTCGAAAGTCGCCTTGGAAGCGGTCGAGGTTTTGAGCAGATCCTGCTGACGCTGGAAGGCGGACTCGTAATAGGGGATGTCGGCCTCGGCCTGGTCGATCGATGCCAGCGATTGCTGATAGCTCGCCTGCAGGGTCAGCACCTGGTTGCGCACGGTGCCGAGCTGCGCCTGCGCGCCCGCAAGCGCGGTCTCGAAGGACGCGGGCCGCAGCCGGTAGAGCACGTCGCCCTTCTTCACCGCCTCGTTGTCATGCACGTCGATCTCCTGCACGGTGCCGGAGACGTCGGTGGAAACGCCGAGCGACTGCGCCTGGATATAGGCATTGTCGGTGGTCATGACCTGGCCGCCGACGACATAGTAATAACCGCCGGCCACCAGCGCGACCGGGAGCAGCGCGAACAGGATCGGCCGCGTCCGGCTGCGGCGCGGCTTGACGGGAGCCGGCGGGGCCACAGTGACCGAGGCAGGCTTCGGCTGTGCCGACGGCGCCTCCATCGTGGCGGGCTCGGGGGCCACGGGCGCCTCCAGCTCGTCGTCTTCGATGACAGGGTTGGTGGTGCGCCTTTGCTCGCGCTGGCTATCCAGGCGGATGACCTGGTCGCCTACCCTGTTGCCGCCATTGTCGCCTTCGGCGGGCTTTCTTGATGAGGTTGATTCAGACATGGACTTTCTCCCGGTCGACGGCCGGCTGGGTACAGGCCTCGAGCAGATTGGATTTGATCAGGCAAAGGGTTTGCAGCAGTTGCCGCCGCGCGTCCGCGGACAGGCCCGTAAAGGCCTCCTCGCGCGTCTTGAGGCCATTGCCGCGCATCACTTCGATGAGCGGATGGGCCTTCGGGGTCAGATAGAGAAGCCACGCCCTCCGGTCGGCGGGATCGGGCCGGCGCTCGATGAAGCGGCGCGCTTCCATCCTGTCGAGCAATCTTGCGAGCGTGATCGGCATGATCTCGATGAGGTCGGCCAGCTTGTTCTGGTGGATGCCCTCACGCAGCGAAAGACAGGCCAGCACCTGCCATTGCGCGCGGGTCAGCCCAAAGCTGCGCGACCGCTGCTCGAACCGCTTCCTAAGCAGGCGCGCGACGTCGTGCAGCACAAAGCTGATATTGGGTGAGGAGGGCATGGGAGAACTTCGGAGTCGGGCAGACAAGTTTTCGTGAGCATGCTTATTATCATCATGCACATAATCCTGCTAGACGCCCAGCGCAAGACCGACTAAGTCGCTTGGTAAAAATATCGCATGGGCCAGAACCCGGCCGGACGGCCTGTTTTGCGGCAAGGACAAGACGATGAACTGGCTCAAGATCACCATCCTGGCGGTGCTGACGGGATACGCCTTTCCAGCCGCGGCCAAGGAAGCGGTCAGCTGCGGCGGGGCGGCGATGCTGGGCGGTGCGCAGCTCAACTGCAGCCACGTGCAACCCAAGGCACCGCCGCAATTCTGCACGTTCAGCTGGGCCCTGCACACGATGGCCGGCGACCAGAAAGTCGTCGAGGGCAGCTTCTCGCTGCCGCCCGGAGCGTCGAACGTCCAGGTCTATCAGGGCAGCGGGTTCGATAGCGCCCTTTCCAATCCGATCGTGATCTGCCGCGGCAGCCACTGAACGGTTGGTGCTTATGGAAGGATCACGTTAGTTTGATCGCGCGCGGGTGTCGCCGGCGGCGCGCGAACCCGCGGACAACCATGGAGGGACCGCGATGACCGGACCCAACCCCAATATCAAGCATCCCATCGCGACGCATCCGCGCGTCGGCTTCCTGAAGGGGCTGGTGAACGTGCCCAACATCGAGATCGGCGACTTCACCTATTACGACGACCCCGACGGCCCCGACAAATTCGCCGAGAAATGCGTGCTGCATCACTATCCCTTCATCGGCGACAGGCTGGTGATCGGCAAGTTCTGCGCCATCGCCGAGGGCACCCGCTTCATCATGAACGGCGCCAACCACGCAATGTCCGGCTTCTCGACCTATCCGTTCAACATCTTCGGCCATGGCTGGGAGGAAGGCTTTGACCCGCAGACATGGTCGAAAGAGATTCGCGGCGACACCACCATCGGCAATGACGTGTGGATCGGCATGGGCGCCGTGATCATGCCGGGCGTCAGGATCGGCCACGGCGCCATCGTGGCGGCGAAATCGGTTGTCACGCACGACGTGCCGCCTTATGCGATCGTTGCCGGCAATGCGGCCAAGGTGGTGAAAATGCGCTTCGACGAGTTCACGGTGCGGCGGCTCTTGAAGGCGGCTTGGTGGGATTGGCCGGTCGACAAGATCGGCCGCAACCTCGACGCCATTCGCGGCGCCGATATTTCCAGACTGGAGGCAGCGGTTTGAACGCGCCCGACAAGACCACGAACGACACGGCGATCAGCCCCGAGTTGTTCACCCGCGCGTGGATCTTCATCCGCGGCGTGCCGTCGATGAAATTCCTGCCGCCGGAAGGGCCGCCGGAGATCGCCTTCGCCGGCCGCTCCAATGTCGGCAAGTCGTCGCTGATCAATGCGCTGGTCGGGCACAGGGGCCTGGCGCGCACGTCCAACACGCCCGGCCGCACGCAGGAACTCAACTATTTCGTGCCGGACGGGTTTTCCGGCGAAGGCGCCGACCTGCCGCCGATGGCGCTGGTCGACATGCCGGGCTACGGCTACGCCAGCGCGCCGAAGGACAAGGTCGATGAGTGGACCAAGCTGATCTATGAATATCTGCAGGGCCGCGTGACGCTGAAGCGCGTCTATGTGCTGATCGACGCCCGCCACGGCATCAAGGCCAAGGACGAGGAAGTGCTGACGCTGCTCGACAAGGCGGCGGTGTCCTACCAGGTGGTGCTGACCAAGACCGACAAGATCAAGGCGGCCGGCGTGCCGAGGCTGATCGACGAGACCCTGGCCAAGATCAAGAGGCGCCCGGCGGCGTTTCCGGTGGTGCTTGCGACCTCCTCGGAGAAGGCGGCCGGGCTGGATGAGTTGCGCGCGGCGATCGCCCTGGTGGCGAACGGCGGCTGACACCGGCCGCCAGGTACCTATCCGTCAGGATCAATCCCTCTCGTCGCGTTCGGGCTCGCGATCGCGCCGGCCGGTGAGGATCTCGCGCTTGCCGACATGGTTGGGCGCGCCGACCAGGCCCTCCTTTTCCATGCGTTCGACCAGCGAGGCGGCGCGGTTGTAGCCGACGCCGAGCCGGCGCTGGATGTAGGAGGTCGAGCATTTCTTGTCGCGCTTGACCACTTTGACGGCTTCCTCATAGAGGGCGTCGCCATCCTCCTCGGCGATCGCGCTCTTGTCGAAGACCGGACCGGCGTCCGCCGCTTCCTCAGCCTCTTCCTCGTCGGCCGTGACGGTGTCGAGATATTCGGGACGCCCTTGCGCTTTCAGATGCGCCACGACGTGCTCGACCTCTACGTCCGAGACGAAAGGACCGTGCACGCGCGAAATGCGCCCGCCGCCGGCCATGTGCAGCATGTCGCCCTGGCCGAGCAGCTGCTCGGCGCCCTGCTCGCCGAGGATGGTGCGGCTGTCGATCTTCGACGTCACCTGGAAAGAGATGCGGGTCGGGAAATTGGCCTTGATGGTGCCGGTGATGACGTCGACGGACGGACGCTGCGTAGCCATGATCAGATGGATGCCGGCAGCGCGCGCCATCTGCGCCAGCCGCTGGATCGCGCCTTCGATCTCCTTGCCGGCCACCATCATCAGGTCGGCCATCTCGTCGACGATGATGACGATATAGGGCATGGGCGCGAGGTCGATCGCTCGTTCCTCGAACAGCGGCTCGCCGGTGTCCTTCTCGAAGCCGGCCTGCACCTGCATGGTCACGACCTCGCCCTTGTCACGGGCGCCTGCCGCGCGCTGGTTGTAGCCGTCGATGTTGCGTACCCCGAGGCGCGCCATCTTGCGGTAGCGGTCCTCCATCTCGCGCACCGCCCATTTCAGGGCGGTGACAGCCTTCTTGGGATCGGTGACGACCGGCGTCAAAAGATGCGGGATGCCATCATAGACGGAGAGTTCCAGCATCTTGGGGTCGACCATGATGAGGCGGCATTCCTCCGGCTTCATGCGGTAGAGCAGCGACAGGATCATGGTGTTGATGGCGACCGACTTGCCGGAGCCGGTCGTGCCCGCCACCAGCAGATGAGGCATCTTGGCCAACTCGGCGATGACCGGTTCGCCGCCGATCGTCTTGCCGAGACCGAGCGCCAGCTTGCAGGAGGTGTTGCGGAAGCCGGCCGATCCGATCAGCTCGCGGAAATAGACCGTTTCGCGGGTTTCGTTGGGCAGCTCGATGCCGATGACATTGCGGCCCGGCACCACGGCGACGCGCGCCGAAATCGCCGACATGGAGCGGGCGATGTCGTCGGCGAGACCGATGACGCGGCTGGACTTCACGCCCGGCGCCGGCTCGAACTCGTAGAGGGTGACGACCGGGCCCGGCCGGACATGGATGATCTCGCCCTTGACGCCGAAATCCTCCAGCACGCTTTCAAGCAGGTCGGCGTTCTGCTCCATCCGCTCCTGCGACATGTAGAAGCCCTGGCCTTCCGGCGGCATCTGCAAAAGGTCCTCGGAAGGAAGCGCGTAGCCGGCCGAAGCGGACGGTGGCGTGACCGCACCGGCAACGGGCAGGGAAGGCGCCGGCCTGTTGGTCCTTCTTACCGCGCCGGAAATCGGCACGGCCGCTGCAGGTTTGGGTTGGGCGGCCGCCGGAGCCGGACCTGGCGTCGAGGCAGGGCTTGCGTCCACGGTGTTGCGCCATTCGATGACGCGGTAAAATGACGTCGCCTCGCCCAGGAAAGCGACATGGGGCTGGGTTGGCTGTGCAACCGGACGATGCGCCGGCATTGGCTTGACGGCCGGCGACGCCGGAACGGCGGGCACTTGTCCCGCCTCGTTCAGGCGCGCCCGCGCCAGGCGCTCGGCGAGGAAGGGCATGCCGAACTCGAAAAAGGCATGATCGGAAAGATAGGACCAGCGCAATCCGGACGGGTGCGGCTTCGGCGTCGGAGCGGCGGCGGCCTGGAGCGCAACCGGAGCGGCGGGCGTGACGACCGAAGGCGCGCGGACCGGTTTGGTTTGTGTCGGCGGCACGGCGCGAGCGGCGGCGGGGCTTGCCCGGGCTGGACTGGCTGCCGCCGGGGCCGCCGGCGCGGGCCGGAGGGGCTCGCCGACAGGTGCCTTGCTCTGCGCGGCATCTTCCGTCTGCTGGGCGGATCGCTTGGCGAGATCGGTATCCGGCGTGCGGGTGAAACGCACGTTCGGCGCAAGGAAGAAATAGTCCTGCCAGGCCGGACGGCTGAATTCACCGCCATCGGCCGAATCGAACGATGTACCGGGAGCGGCATTCGGTTCGCCTTCAACCGAGGTCTGCAACGTCACGACCTGCCGCGCTTGCGCCTGTGTTCGCGGGACCGCGTCACGACGCCCGGTTTCCTCCGCGCGACGGTGGTCGTCGTCGTTGCCGTAGGCGGAATCGCCGGAATGATTGGCACGGGGAAAGCGCATGAATGTCATACTCGAGACTCGCCGATTGAACGTGTCCCGAGACATAGAAAGCGATGGTTAACAGGTTCTTCCGAAGGCGCTCGCAGATCGATGCCGATCGACGTTTCGTTTGTCCGGACAGTCAGGCCGATGTCAACGCCTTTTCCTCGGCGAGGAATTTTTCCGTGGCGTAGGCCTTGAGAAACACATCGACGCCGGACGTCACGATATGCTCGATCTCCGCCAGGCTCGGCGCCTTGGTGCGGTAGGAAAAGATGCACTGGCGGAACAGGCCGGCGAGGCAGAGCTCTGTGAACTGATAGGCGGCAAGGTCGACATCGTCGATCTTGAGCAGGCCGCGTTCGACGGCTTCACTGAGGAACGTCATGACCTTGTCGTGGCCGCGCTTCGGGCCGCGCTCGTAAAAACGCGCGCCAAGCTCGGGTATCCTGTCGGACGCGCCGACCACCGTGCGCTGGGCCTGGATGACCTTGGCCGAGGTGATTTTGGCGGAGAGGACCATGCCGAACTTCACCAGCGTCTTGCGCAGGTCGTCGAAATGATCGAGCACCTCATACATGTTCTTGAAGATGGTGCCGCGCTCTTCCTCGATGAGAGCCTCGAACAGCTCTTCCTTGTTTTCGAAATAGACGTAGATCGTGCCCTTGGAGACGCCGGCCTCGCGCGTGATGTCGTTCATCGAGGCGGCCTCGAAGCCCTTGTCTATGAAAACGCGGCGCGCGCCTTCGATGATCTGGGCCCGCTTGACCGGGTCCTGCCCGGCCGCCGGACGACCCTTGCGTAAGTCGAGCAGATCGCTATCGGCTGTCGTGTCGACCATGGAAGTCATTCCTTAGAAAATAATTCGAACCGCCCGGTTCGATTTCCTCTTGATATGGTCCTGTTTCCGCGCTATGTCAATCTCCAATTCGAACCGAACGGTTCAGTCTGACTGACAATCCAGAGAGAATACCATGTCCTCCAACGCGCCCGCCACCGCCGAAGTCCGCACGTTTCCCAACGCCAAGGTCCAACCGTCGACCGAAGCGCCGGAAGCACCTGTCCAACCCGTCACCCCGGTTGCGCCTCCCGCAACCGAAGCGCCGGCCAAGAAGAAGCGTTCGGTGCGCTCCTTCCTTTTGCCGATCATCGGCCTGGCCCTGCTCGGCGCCGGCTCCTGGTATGGGTATAACTACTGGACCGACGGCCGGTTCATGATTTCCACGGACGACGCCTATGTCCAGGCCGATATGTCGTTCGTGTCGCCGAAAATCTCCGGTTACATCGACAAGGTGCTGGTGAGCGAGAACCAGCAGGTCAAGGCCGGCGATCCGCTGTTCGTCATCGATAATGGCGACTACAAGATCGCTGTCGCCCAGGCCGAAGCGCAGATCGCAACGCTGGCAAAGACGCTCGACCGCATCGACGCGCAGACCAAGGCAGCCCAGGCCTCGCTGTCGCAGGCTCAGGCGCAGAAGATCGCCGACCAGGCCGCCGCCGACAATGCGGCGCGCGCCCAGTTGCGCGCAGCGCAGCTGCTCAAGACCCGTGTCGGCTCGCAGGCGCAACTCGACGACGCCCAGACCGCGCTCGACCAGGCCAAGGCGGCACTTGTCGGCGCCGACGCGCAGATTGCCGCCGCACAGGCCAATATCGGAGTGCTGGAGGCCCAGCGCGCGGAGCAGGCCTCGACGCTCGCCTCGCTGCAGCTCACCCGCGACAAGGCCCAGCGCGACCTGTCCTTCACCGTGCTGAAGGCTCCTTATGACGGCGTCGTCGGTAACCGCTCGGTCGAACAGGGCGACCTCGTCAGCCCCGGCCAGAAGCTCGCCGTCGTCGTGCCGATGGACAAGCTCTACATCGTCGGCAACTTCAAGGAGACGCAGCTTGGCCGGATGGTGCCAGGCGAGAAGGTCCGCATCACGGTGGACGCCATCGACGGCCAGACCTTCGAAGGCACGGTGTCTTCGCTGGCACCGGCTTCGGGCGCGGTGTTCTCGCTGCTGCCGCCGGAAAACGCCACCGGCAACTTCACCAAGGTGGTGCAGCGCGTTCCCGTGCGCATCGACGTGCCGGCCGACGTGTTGAAGACCGGCAAGCTGCGCGCCGGCCTGAGCGTCGTCGTCGCGGTCGACAGCCGCACCGCGCCGGCCTCGACGACCAACTAAGCAATGGGGGGGCGGCCTGGCGGCCAATTGAGCGCCGAGCCGCCCAGCCTGCTTCAGAGCGGCGCGTCCGCTCCAGATATCTGTTTTGACGCAATTCCGGACGGAAACCCGCTACGCGCCTTTCCTGGAATTGCTTAGGGAGGCCACGACATGGCAACCGCAACCATTACCGCAGGATCAGTACCGGGACGTCCGGCAGCTGCCGCCGCGCCCGCCCTGCCCGCGGATCACATGCCGGTCCGCCGCGTCATCGCCTTCCTGGCGATGGTGTTCGGCATGTTCATGGCGATCCTCGACATCCAGATCGTCTCGGCCTCGCTCTCGGAAATCCAGGCGGGCCTGAGCGCCAGCTCCGACGAGATCCCATGGGTGCAGACCGCCTACCTGATCGCCGAAGTGGTGATGATCCCGCTGTCGGGCTTCCTCAGCCGCATGCTGTCGACGCGCGTGCTGTTCACCGCCGCGGCGGCCGGCTTCACCGCCGCCAGCGCGCTTGCCGCGACCGCCACCAACATCGACCAGATGATCGTCTACCGCGCCATCCAGGGTTTCATCGGCGGCGGCATGATCCCCAGCGTCTTCGCGGCCGCCTTCACCATTTTTCCGCCCTCGCGCCGCGCCGTGGTCTCGCCGATGATCGGCCTGGTGGCGACGCTGGCACCGACCATCGGCCCGACGGTGGGCGGCTATATCAGCCATGCCATGTCGTGGCACTGGCTGTTCCTGATCAATGTCGTGCCGGGCATATTGGTGGCGACGGCGGCCTGGGCGCTGATCGATTTCGACAAGCCGAACCTCAAGCTGTTCAGCAAGTTCGACTGGTGGGGCCTCGCCGGCATGGCCGCCTTCCTCGGCTGCATGGAATATGTGCTGGAGGAAGGTCCGAACCACGACTGGCTGCAGGAGCCGGCTGTCTTTGCCTGCGCCGTCATCATGACCATCGGCGGCGTCATCTTCTTCTGGCGCGTCTTCACCGCCGAGGAGCCGATCGTCGACCTCAGGGCCTTCAGCAACGTCAACTTCGCCTTCGGCTCGCTGTTCTCCTTCGTCGTCGGCATCGGCCTTTACGGGCTCACCTATCTCTATCCGGTGTTCCTCGGCCGTATCCGCGGTTACGATTCGATGATGATCGGCGAGGCGCTGTTCGTCAGCGGCCTGGCGATGTTCTTCACCGCGCCCGTTGCCGGCATCCTGTCGAACAAGATCGATCTCAGGCTGATGATGATGATCGGCTTTTTCGGCTTCGCCACCGGCACCTGGTGGATGACGCATCTCACCGCCGACTGGGATTTTTATGAGCTCTTGATCCCGCAGATCCTGCGCGGCTGCTCGATGATGCTGTGCATGGTGCCGATCAACAACATCGCGCTCGGCACGCTGCCGCCGGAGCGGCTGAAGAATGCGTCGGGCCTGTTCAACCTGACCCGCAATCTCGGCGGCGCCGTCGGCCTCGCCGTCATCAACACGGTGCTGATCGACCGCAACGCCTTTCACTACGCCAGGCTTGCCGAGCATGTGGAGTGGGGGAGTGCCGCGGCGCAGACCAAGCTGCAGAACATGACGCTGAACTTCGAGCAGACCGCCGGCCTCGATGCCACAAGCGCGGCGATCTCCAAGCTCTCGGGCATGGTGCATCAGCAGGCGGCGTTGCTGTCGTTCATCGACGTGTTCCTGATGCTGACGGCGCTGTTCGCTTCGCTCGGGTTCTTCGTGCTGTTCATCAACAAGCCAGCCCAGCAGGGCGGCGGTGGCGGAGGCCATTGAGGAGCCGGAACCCCCGCCTGGCGCCCTCATACATAACCCCGGAAATCGGCAGCGATTTCCGGGGTTATGTTTTTGAATCAGTGGCCGAGAGCCATGCGTGTTGTTGTCCCCAACGCTGCAGAGTCCCCAACGCTGCAGACTTCTGGCCGACATGCACTAGAGTTCCGGCATGAACATCCTGATTCTCGGCGCCACTGGCTTCATCGGATCGGCCGTCACACGGAAACTCGTTGCAGACGGCCATCAGGTCACTGGACTTGGTCGCGACCCCGCGCGTTCGGTGCTGAAGATGCCGCATGGCCGCTGGCTGAAGACTGATCTCGCCGGCATGACGCGACGCGAGGACTGGCTGGGCGTGCTGGATGGCCAGCAGGCTGTCGTCAATTGCGCCGGCGCGCTGCAGGACGGGCACGCCGACGACCTCCGCGCCACCCAGGAACTGGCGATGCTCGCCCTCTACGAGGCTGCGCGCGACCGGGACTTGCTGATTGTCCAGATATCGGCGGAAACCGACGGCACCGGCCGCGACCTGCCATTTCTCGATACCAAGAGGCGAGCCGATGCGGCGCTCGCGGCAAGCGGCGTGCGCCAGGTCATCCTGCGCCCGGCGCTGGTGCTCGGCCGCAACGCCCATGGCGGATCCGCTCTGCTGCGGGCGCTTGCGGCCTTTCCCCTCGCGATCCCGCTGGCCTATGCCGACAGCCCGATCATGACGGTTGCACTCGATGATGTCGCGAGCGCCGTCAGCGCCGCCATCCAAGGCACGCTGCCGTTGGGCTCGGATATCGCGCTGGGCCGCGATGACGGGCTGAGGCTGAAGGACATCGCCCTCCTGCATCGCAGCTGGCTCGGCCTTCCTCCGGCTGCAGTGCTCGACGTGCCGCCCCTGGTCGCCAGGCCGGTGACATGGCTCGCCGATCTCGCCGGCCGGCTCGGCTGGCGCTCGCCGCTCCGCTCCACGGCGATGGCGGTGATGTCGGGCGGAGTCGAGGTTCGGCCGCAGCCGAGCAAAGGCCAGCATCTCGCGTCAGCGACTGAGACGCTCGCCGCCGCCCCTTCGGGCGTGCAGGATTTGTGGTTTGCCCGCCTGTACCTGTTGAAGGCGCCTGTCATCGTCACGCTCGCGCTGTTTTGGTTGTACTCGGGCCTCGCGCCATTCCTGGCCTTCGCGGCGGCGCGCAGTCATTTCGCAGGTTTTCTGCCAGACAGTGCCGCGAGCCTCATGGTGACGCTGACATGTCTGGCCGATATCGGGCTGGGGCTCGCGGTGCTTTTCCGCCCCTGGGCTCGGCGCGCTCTGATCGGCATGCTGCTGCTGACGTTCGCCTACTTGCTTGCCGCGACATTCGCCGAACCCGTGCTCTGGCTCGATCCGTTAGGCCCCCTCGTCAAAGTGGTCCCGTCGATCATGCTGACGCTGGTGGCCCTTGCCACCCTGGACGAACGCTGATGGCGATCGAAGAGGTGCTTCGACTTCTGCATGTGCTCGGCGCGACGGTGCTGTTCGGCACCGGGCTCGCCATCGCCTTCTTCATGGTGATGGCCGTCAGAACCCGCGATCCCCAGATCATCGCCCATGTCACCGGCATTGTGGTGATCGCCGACACGGTCTTCACGGCAACCGCGGTCGTAATGCAGCCGCTGACCGGTTACGGCTTGGCGCGCAGCATCGGCTGGCCGCTCAACGAGGGATGGATCCTGCTGGCGTTGGCCCTCTATGTCGTCGTCGGCCTGTTCTGGCTGCCAGTGGTCTGGATCCAGATCCGGCTGCGCAACATGGCAAGGCAAGCGGCGGCCGAAGCATCCGCGCTACCGCCCGGGTTCGACCGGCTCTATCGGATCTGGTTCGCCTTCGGCTTTCCGGCTTTTCTCGCCGTAATCGCCATCTTCTGGCTGATGCTGACCAAGCCCAGCATCAGCATGTTCGGCCTCAATTGAAGCCGATCTCGACGCCCCCGATCAGGCAGCGGCGGGCTTGAAGCTCAGCGCCACGCCGTTGATGCAATGGCGCAGGCCGGTGGGCGGCGGGCCGTCGTCGAAGACATGGCCGAGATGTCCGCCGCAGCGCCGGCAATGGACTTCGGTGCGCGTCATGCCGAGCGAGCGATCCTCGGTCTTGCCGATGGAGTGGGCAATTTCCTGGTAGAAACTCGGCCAACCGGTGCCGGAATCGAATTTCGTCTCCGACGAATAGACCGGCAGGTCGCAGCCGGCGCAGGCGAAGACGCCCTTGCGATGCTCGTTGAGCAGCGGGCTCGTGCCCGGATATTCCGTGCCTTCCTTGCGCAGCACGTCGAAGGCGGCATCCGAAAGGATGGCGTGCCATTCGGCGTCGGTCTTGGTGACCTCGAAGGTCTCGGCGGCCAAAGCCGGCTTCGGTCCGCCGACGCGCAGCATCGCTGCGGATCCGACGATAAGAGCGGCGCCGGCGGCCCCGCTCCAGAGAAAGTCGCGACGATTCATGGCCATTCCTCCTGACGCATTTTGCCAAGATAGAGCACCGCCCGGAAATCAAAACCCGGTGACGCCCCATCCTTGTTTTGAGCATGCTGCTCCGCGCCGCCCTGGCGGGACGACGCGGAGCACACTCTCTTGCCGGCGGCGCGGATCTTGAATGATGCGGCCGGCGCTCAGCCATGTCTTCGCCGGCTAGGCCCGCTTTGTTACATCTTCGGCAAGAGAACCTTGTCGATGACGTGGATGACGCCGTTCGACTGGCGAACATCGGCGATGGTGACATGGGCGACGTTGCCGTTCTCGTCGGTGACCGTGACCTTGCCCTTCTCCGCCTTCAGCGTCAGTTCGCAGCCGCCGACCGTCTTGACCTGGTGCGCGCCGCCATCGGCCTTGGCCATCTTGGCGACATCGGCGGCCAGCGCCTTGGCGGCGACGACATGACAGGTCAGGACCTTGGTCAGCTTGTCCTTGTTCTCAGGCTTGAGCAGCGTGTCGACGGTGCCTGCCGGCAGTGCCGCGAAAGCTTCGTTGGTCGGCGCGAAGACGGTGAACGGACCGGCGCCCTGCAGCGTGTCGACCAGGCCGGCGGCCTTGACCGCGGCGACCAGCGTGGTGTGGTCCTTCGAATTGACGGCGTTCTCGATGATGTTTTTCTTGGCATACATCGGCGCGCCGCCGACCATCGGATTGGCGGCATAGGCAACGGCGCCGAGCGCGGAAAGGCCGAGCGTAGAGGCGAGCAAAAGGGTGGCTATTTTACGCATGGTGTCAGTCTCCTCGGGTTGTTTTTCCCATTCTTGGGAACGCGAGGAGATACGGGCCAAGAAAAAGTTAGTTTCACGAACGTCGCGAGATTTGTTTCTCCACCCGGTTTATTTTGCCTACTCCAATTGTGGCGACGGCACACTTTTTCGATCCGCCGAATGCAGCGGACATCCTTTAATTAGTCTTTGAAAATGCGCTTCACCCGAAGAAGCGATCAGATGCCCTTCAGGTCACCCGCGGCGACGACCGGACCGGTCGGCTGGCCTGTCGGCGAACCGCCCGAAGGCTCGAGGCTGACGGCGAGAACGGCGCCTTGCGCCAGCTTCTGCTGGACGGCCGGGGTAACCGCCATGCGCGCGGTCTGGCCGGCTGGGATGACGCCCATCGACACCGGCGCGTTCTTGCCTTCGATCATCCACAGCTCGAAGTCCTTGCCGGCGCCGCGATCGCCCGAAACCAGCGAAAGGCCGACTTCGTGGCGGGCAGCGTCATAGACGGCGAGGTATTTGACAGGGCTGTTGTCGGCGGCCAGCGAGGCGACCAGCCTGGTCCCGGGCTGCGGGACCGGCGGATTGACGTAAGGCAGGGCGACATAGACGGCCAAAGCGGCAATGGCCGCGGCGGCAAGGACGCGCCAGAAGGCAAGGCTCGACCACAGGCCGCTGCCGGGCGCCGTGGACGTAGCAGCCGACGATGCAAACAGGCGCCGATCGATCGCCGCCTTGACCGAGGCCGGAGGCTCGACCGCGGCATAGGCGGCAGCCATCGGCGCGAAGCGGACTTCCCAGGCATCGACCAGATGGGCGAATGCCGTTTCCGTGTCGATCCTTCGGGAGGCGATCTGGCGTTCGTCGGCTGCCAGAACGCCGAGAACGTATTCGGCGGCGAGCAGGTCGTCGCCTCCACGTTCCGGTCCGTTGTCTTCCGCCAGCGTCATCTTTCCAGGCATTCTCTAAGTTTGAGCAGGCTTCGCCGCAGCCAGGTCCGCATCGTGTTCAGCGGAACCTTGAAGCGCTCCGCCAGCTCGGCATAGCTTTCGCCGCTCAAATAGGCGCCCCGGACGGCCGCCGCCCGGTCTTTCTCCAGTTCGTCGAGGCAGTGGTGGATGCGTTCGGTCTCGCCGCCCGCCACAGCCATGGCCTCGGGTCCCGGCGCTGGGTCGGCGACGTCGAGGGCTGCATCGATGTCGGCGGAAGGACCGCGCCGCGCCCTGATGCGATCGATCGCATGGTTGCGCGCAACGGCCACCAGCCAGGAAATCGGGCTCAGATCGGAAACCGCGAAACGATCCGCCTTCGTCCAGATTTTGACGAAGACCTCCTGCAGCGCTTCTTCCGCATCTCCCCTGTCCCTCAATACACGAAGGCAGACGCCCAAAAGTTTCGCGCTTGTCTGCCTGTAGAGCAGATCGAACGCAGCCCGGTCCTTCATCGAAGTCCGGACGATCAGCTTGCTGATGTCCTGCGGCGCCATGGCGGCAAATTAGAAGATTGCGATTTAATTGCAACGGGTACCGAAAGCCTTGTTCACCAAAGGGTTGCCGGTAGGCTCCGCACTTCGGTGCCGAGCCGTTGCCAAGCAAGCCGGGCACCGCTAGCCTCGCCAAACATGGGCGGGGAACAGCGATGTCGATCGAACGCGTACTTTGGGAACAGGATGCGACCGGGCTGGGCGAGCTCGTGCATCGGGGAGAAATCGCGCCGCAGGAACTGGTCGACGCGGCGATCGCGCGCGCCGAGGCGACCCGGCCCGATATCAACGCCATTGCCACGCCGCTTTACGACGACGCGCGCGCACGGGCCAAGACCATCGACCGCACGCTGCCGCTGGCCGGCGTGCCATTCGCGCTCAAGGATCTCGGCCTCGGCATTAAGGGCGTGCCTATCCATGGCGGCAGCCGCATTCCGCCTTTCACCGCCGATTTCAACTCGGTGATGGTCGAGCGTTATCTCGCCGCCGGCCTGATCCCGATCGCCACCAGCACCTCGCCCGAGCACGGGCTCAAGCTGATGACGGAGTCCGCCTGCTTCGGCATCACCCGCAACCCCTGGAACACCAGCCACACGACCGGCGGCTCGTCCGGCGGCTCCGCCGCGCTGGTGGCGGCCGGCGTGGTGCCGGCGGCGCATGCTTCCGACGGCGGCGGCTCGATCCGCGTGCCCTCGGCCTGCAGCGGGCTGGTGGGCTTGAAGACTTCGCGCGGCCGCGTGCCGCTGACGCCGCTTGTCAGCGAAAGCTGGTACGGCATGGTCGTCGACCATGCCGTCAGCCGCTCGGTGCGCGATACCGCACTGCTGCTCGACCTGACGCACGGCGCCGATCCGCTCTCGCCTTATGCGGCACGAGCGCCGAAGGGTTTCTTCGCGGCCGCCGCGGCGCGCGATCCGGGCAAGCTCAGCCTCGCCGTCTACCGCAAGTCGCCGCTCGGCCTGCTGATCTCGGCCGAAACGCTCCAGGCGCTCGACACCGGGGTGGCGCTGGCGCGCGAAGGCGGACACACGGTTGAGGAGATCGACCTGCCTTTCATCGGTCGCGACTTCATCGCCGATTTCTGCAAGACGGTCGCTTCCGCCGTTGCCGGCACGATGCGGGCGGAGGCGCAGCGCATCGGCCGTCCGGTGACCGGCGATGTCGAGCGCGCGACGCGCGTGCTCGGCCGGCTCGGCGAAATGCTGTCCGCCGGCGAGGTCTATGAGGGCGTGCAGCGGCTCAACGCCACCGCGCGCCAGCTGATCGAGGAGACCGCGCGCTACGACGCCGTGCTGATGCCGATCATCGCGCATCCGCCTTTAGCCTGCGGTTCGATGGACCCCAAGGGCGCCGACGAAGTCATCGAGAACCTGCTCGACAAATTGCATCTGACCAGCCTGCTCAAGGTCAAGGCGTTGTTCGGCCAACTGATGGACAAGAGCCTGTGGTTCACCCACTGGCCGGCGATCCAGAATGTCAGCGGGCAGCCGTCGATCGCGCTGCCGGTGCATGTCACGGCGGACGGCCTGCCGCTCGGCATCCAGGCCGCCGGCCGGCCCGGCGACGAGGAGACGCTTTTGTCCTTCGCCGCGCAGATGGAGAAGCTTTCGGGTTGGCTGCAGCGGCGGGCGCCGCTCAAGGTGCCTGGATAGGTCTGCCGATATTTAGGTGATGCCGGCCTGCGAACGACGGCTTTCTGCGCTTCCGGTACTCACGTACCAGAAAGTACGCTCCGTTCCGGTTCTCGAAACCCGCCATTCTCGACTCGGCCTGACCTGAATCTCGACAGACCTTGAAACCCGCCGATTTCGTCATTGTGACCGCAAAGCCGTTTGCGGCCAGCGGCAATTCCCGCTAAGACGCCGCCGTTCACGCTTTAACCTCTGATTTCAAGCATGTCTTCGTCCCGAAACCGGTTCCCACTTTCGGGAGACATGCTTCAGCTGGGATCGACATCGATGACGGACATCGCCGCCACCGCCGAAATGCAGGCCGCGCTGCTCTCGCGCGCGCTGCCTTACATGCAGCGCTACGAGAACAAGACGGTGGTGGTGAAATATGGCGGCCACGCCATGGGCGACCATGAGCTCGGCAAGGCGTTCGCCCGCGACATCGCGCTGTTGAAGCAATCCGGCGTCAATCCGATCGTCGTGCATGGCGGCGGGCCGCAGATCGGCGCGATGCTCTCCAAGATGGGCATCGAATCCAAGTTCGAGGGCGGGTTGCGCGTCACCGACCAGAAGACGGTCGAGATCGTCGAAATGGTGCTGGCCGGCTCGATCAACAAGGAGATCGTGGCGCTGATCAACGCCGAGGGCGAATGGGCGATCGGGCTCTGCGGCAAGGATGGCAACATGGTGTTCGCCGAAAAGGCGCGCAAGACCATGATCGATCCGGACTCCAATATCGAACGGGTGCTCGATCTCGGCTTCGTCGGCGAGCCGGTCGAGGTCGACCGCACGCTGCTCGATCTGCTGGCGCGCTCGGAAATGATCCCGGTGCTGGCGCCGGTGGCGCCCGGCCGCGACGGCCACACCTACAACATCAACGCAGACACGTTTGCCGGCGCGATCGCGGGCGCGTGCCGCGCCTCGCGCCTGCTGTTCCTTACCGACGTGCCGGGCGTGCTCGATAAGAACAAGAAGCTGATCGACGAGCTGACGGTCGCCGAAGCCAAGGCGCTGATCAAGGACGGCACGGTGTCGGGCGGCATGATCCCCAAGGTCGAGACCTGCATCGAGGCGATCGAGCGCGGCGTCGAGGGTGTCGTCATCCTCAACGGCAAGACGCCGCATTCGGTGCTGCTCGAGCTGTTCACCGAGCATGGCGCCGGTACGCTGATCGTTCCCTAGAAAGGGCAAGTTCACCGTTCGGTGAACTGCCATGATCAGCCGGCTAATCTTCTCTGATCTTCAATGACCACGGCCGGCTTTCGGGCCGGCCGACCGATGATCATCGATTCCTCCTCGGCGTCCTGCGGCGCGCCCCAGAACTCGGCGAGCGTCGGCCCATCCGTCACGCGGCCGTCGCGGGCCAGGAAACCCCAGACTTCGCGGAACCAGACGCGACGGCCCATCCTGGTGTACCAGCGCATCGAATGGCGCTGCTCGGGATCGGGATGGAACAGGATGCGCGCCAGCGCCTTTGGGCGCGACTGCACGGCGACTTCGATCAGCTTGACGGCGAAGAACAGCATCCACGGCTTCAGCCTGGTCATGTGCAGAACCTGATGCTTGTAGTCCCAGAGGCGGACATCCTGCTGGATCACCTTGCGGTCCTTGGCGATGCGGAAGAACGGCGTCCAGCGATGCGGCGTCACGTAAAGTGCCTGGATCTGGTCCGGGTCATAGGCGATGAGCTGACGAAAACCGCGCCAAAGGTCGCGAAAACCTTCATCCTCGAAGCCGGCGACCCAGGTCGCCATCGACAGGATGCCGTGCTGCCGAAGCAGCCGGATCGCCTCGCGATCGGACTTGGTGCTGCCGCCCTTGCGGATCAGCGACAGCGTCTCCTCGTCGGTGTTCTCCATGCCCAGCAGCCATCGGATGACACCGGCCCTGCGGAAGAGATGCAGGCTATCGGCGTCGCGCACGATGTCGTCGGCGCGAGTCGAGCCGACGATCAGCACCGGCACGTTCTCGGCGATCATGGCCTCCAGAAAAGCGCGCCAGGCCTTCTTCGAGGAGGTCGGGTTTTCGTCGGCCAGGTTGATCAGCTCGACGCCGTGCTCGCGATGCAGCCAGGCGATCTCCCTGGCGAATTTGACGGGATCGCGATGGCGCCAGCGGGTCCAGAAGCCGCGCTGGCCGCAATAGTTGCACAGATGCGGGCAGCCGCGCGAGAACTGCATGACCACGGCCCGCTTGCCGCCCCAATAGGAGTAGCGGCGATGGTCGATCAGCTCCCAGCCGACGCGATAGGCATCGAGATCGGCAATCGTCATGGCCGGCTGGGTGGCGACGGGGCGGCCGAGGTCGTCGCGATAGGCAACACCGGCAACGCTTGCCACCGGCTGGCGCATTTCGATGGCCTCGACCAGCGCCGTGGCGGTCGCCTCGCCCTCGCCGCGCACGATAAAGTCGAAGACGTCGGTCGCGGCGAGGATGTCGCGCCAATGATAGGTCGGGAAGACGCCGCCATAGATGACCATCACGCCCGGCGCGCGGTCTTTGATCATTTCGGCGATCTTCAAGGCAGTCGGATGCGCCGAGGTCGAGCCGGAATGGCCGATTAGGATGAAATCCGGATCGCCGCCGAGAGCGTCATCGACCAGCACCGAAAGCGGCATCGGCCCGAATTCGGCGTCGACCAGGCGCACCTGATGCCCGGAATCGATCAGCGGGCCGCCGATCGCCAAAAGGCCGAGCGGCGGCAGATGATCGTCGGGCACGCGGCTGCCGATGGCCGTGTGCGGCGGATTGATCAGCACGATGTTCAAGGCGGACCTCCATGGTGGTTGGTCCGCCTGTGCTAGTTGCCGATGTCGAAGCCGCCTTGGCGCGGTTCAGCAGTTTCCAAGCAGCTTTTCGCGAGATTTGAACGCGTCAGCGCCGCAGGTGGCTGAGCGGCACGTGGCCCGGTCCCTTGATGTTTTGCAGCACGAGTTGGGTGTGGACGTCGCGCACGCCGGGCAGCCGCATCAGCCGGTGCATGATGAAGGCGTTGAGGTCGTCGACAGACGGCACCATGACATGCAGCAGGAAATCGTAGTCGCCGGTCATCGTCCAGCACGACGAGACCTCGTCCATACGCTGCACGGCGGCAATGAAGCTTTCCGGCGAGCCGTCGCTGTGGCTGACCAGCCGCACCTGGACGAACACCTCGACCGTCAGGCCGACGGCGCGGCGGCTGAGCACGGCGGCAAAGCCCTTGATGATGCCGGCTTCCTGCAACGCCTCGAAGCGGCGCGCGCAAGGCGTGGTCGACAGGCCGATCTCCTGCGCCAGCTCGGAAACCGGCTTGCGGCCGTCAAGTTGCAGGATGTCGAGCATCCTTATTTCGAAATCATCGAGTTGAGGCATTTTCACTCCTCTTGGGCACGGATTGAGTGAATGCTATCTCGATTGCTTCATTCAGGCCATCATCAAAGCCGATTTCCCTCGCCGAATTCGGTTAACCTCAAGGCACAATGCGCATTCATGCTTTGCAGGGAGAAGAACCATGACGACGATGAGCGTTGCCGACTATGCCCGCGACTGCGCGGCGCAGGGGCTTCGCGGCGACTATTCGGTCTGCCGCGCCGATTTCACAGTGGCTCAAGGATACGACTATTCAGCCGAGGAACAGGCGGTTTGGCGCACGTTGTGCGACCGCCAGACGAAGCTGACGCGGAAGCTCGCGCATCGTTCCTATCTCGACGGCGTCGCCGCGCTCGGGCTGCTCGACAGGATTCCCGATTTCGACGACGTGAGCGAGAAGCTCACCAGGCTGACGGGGTGGGAGATCGTCGCCGTGCCGGGCCTGATCCCTGCCGGCCCGTTCTTCGATCATCTCGCCAATCGGCGCTTCCCGGTCACCAACTGGCTGCGGACGAAAGAAGAGCTCGACTACATCGTCGAGCCGGACATGTTCCACGACTTCTACGGCCATGTGCCGATCCTGACCCAGCCGGTGTTCGCCGATTTCATGCAGATGTATGGCGAGAAGGCCGAGGATGTGATTGCGCTTGGCGGCGACGAGATGATCACCCGGCTCTACTGGTACAGCGCCGAATACGGGCTCATCCAGGAAGCCGGCCAGCCGCTGAAGGCCTTCGGCGCCGGGCTGATGTCGTCCTTCACCGAGCTGCAATTCGCGGTCGAAAGCAAGGACGCCCATCATGTGCCGTTCAAGCTCGAGACAGTGATGCGCACCGGCTATGAGATCGACAAGTTCCAGCGCGCCTATTTCGTGCTGCCGTCCTTCGACGTGCTGCGCGATGCCTTCGGCGGTGCCGACCTTGCCGGCATCGTGGCGCGGTTCAAGGACGAGCCGGCGCTCGACCCGGCGACGGTCTGAGGTCGGTTTTTCGCCCAACCGACGCTCAGGGCGGTTCAGCTGCAATCAGGCGGCTGGGCCGCTTTGAGCTTTTTGCGGATCGTTACGCTTTGTCGGGCTCGGCCTTGATCCTGGCCAGCTGCTCGCCCTGCAGGTCGAGCGCGGCGTTGATGAAGCGCAGCACGGTCGCCAGCTCGGCATCGCTGAAGCTCGCCACCACCTTCTCGCCCTCCCGTGCGATAGCGCCGTAGTAGCGCTCCGACAGCTCTCTGGTCCGCTCGGTGGCCTCGATCACCACCTTGCGCCTGTCCTCGAGGCTGCGCGTCCGGGTGACGTATCCGCGCGCCTCCAGCCGATCGATCAATGCGGTGACGGCGGCCGGCGTCAGCCCGGTTGCCGTTGCCACGGCGCCCGCCGATTGCGGCCCCGCATAGAGCAGGCCAAGGCAATGCCGCTCGGCCGCGATCAGCCCGAGCCGTGCGCCCACCGCTTCGTCATAGGCCTGTGTCGCGTCCTGCCAGCGCATGACGGCGAGGCCGACGGCCTTTGTCAGCTCATCGCGTTTCGTGCTTGACGAATTTAGTTCGACCATCTAATTATCAATCTGTCTAACATTAAGACGAGAGTAGCAATATGCGGCCGCGACTCCCACAACGCAAGAGCCAGGAGCAGCGGCCGCCACACCGGAGAAATGCAAATGTTCGAGACCTCCACCCGCGCGCCGATGACCCCGGCCGAAGAGTACAAATACGCCAAGCTGGCGATGGAATGGTATGGCTGGGGTTCGCCCATCGGCCTCGGCATCCTGCTGGTGGCGCTGGCCGCCGCGGCCGTTCTGGCGCGCATTGCCATCCACGGGCTGTAGCCTCGCAATTTCACCCAAAGGCGCGCCATGACGGCGGCGGTGGCCAATCCAGGTGCCGGCGCCGTCTGCTTTTCGAGAGTTCAGACGGTGATCACCTTGCCGAGATGCTCGCCCAGCCGGCAGGCGAGCGCGGTGATGGTGGTGGTCGGGTTGCACTGGCCGGAAGTGCAGAATACCGAGGAGCCGCCGATATAGAGATTGTCCATGCCATGCACCTTGCAATTGGCGTCGACGACGCTCTTCAAGACATCGCTGCCCATGCGGGTGCCGCCCATATGGTGGTGGCCGGCCGTTTCCTCATTGGTCGGGTAATCGGCGCCATTGCCGATCCAGTCGTCGATGCGGACGCGGCCGAGATTCTTCTGCGCCAGCGTGGTGCCGAAAAGCTTCAGGCCTTCGAGCAGCGTGCGGCGCTCGAGCGGCGACTTCTTCCAGTGCAGTTCGATGCGCGGCACGCCGGCATGGTCGACATCGGCTTTCGACAGCTGGATCCGGTTGGAGGCAAGCGGCGCCTGCTCCCAGGCGACGTAAAGCTGAGCAGCGCAATGCAGCCTCTGGTCCAACTGGGAGGACATCCACTCCGCCATGTTGGGCGCCGTGCAGGCGAGGTCGGCGATCAGCTTCTTGACATTGGGATAAGGGCTCTCGATCAGGCGGATGCCGAAATTCATGATCTGCAGCCGCTCCATCGCCGCCGGCGTCGGCGAGAAGAAGGCTTCGTTCGAAGCGTCGACCTCGAACTCCGAGTAATTGGCGAGGATGGCGTTGCCGCCCTCGAAGGTCGGATGCTCCATCCAGTAGCGGCCGAGCGCGGTGGCGTTCGGCACCACGCCGCCATTCGAACGCTGGTTCGACCACAACAGCAGCCGCGAGTTCTCCAGCCCGCCGGTGCAGGTGACGAAATAGTCCGCCGCGAAGGTGCCGGCGTCCTGCCCGTTCGACCAGAGTTTCGCGCCGGTGACGCGCTTGCCGTCGCCGGCGAGCTCGGTTGCGTAGGTGTTGAGCACGACGGCGATGTTCGTGCTCTTGTCGAGCTCGTCGGCGAACTTCTCGCCGAAGCGCACGGCGGGGCTCTTGATCAATTGGACCCAGCGGATGTCGTCCGAAACCGGCACATCGGGGCGGAAGGCCGGAAGCTCGAGGATATCGTGGACTTCACCGAGATAGGGCTCGATGTCGGCGCGGCTGATCGGCCAGCCGGTGTCCGGAGCCCATGCCTTGGACTCGAAATCCTGGCTGTCGAGCACGCGGCACCAGCCGGCCCAGTGGTTGGACGAGCCACCCATGAAGCGCAACCTGGTGATGTCGAGGTCGAAATAGAAATCGCCGACGGTCTTGCCGCGGTAGAAATCCTGCGACTCGTCGCTGAATTCGCGCGAGCCTGCCTCGATGACGACGACCGGAACGCCGGCGGCGCCGAGCTTCCTGGCGATCGTCGTGCCGGCCGGGCCGGAACCGAGAATGCAGGCCCTGGGTCTGAAGCCGACCTGCTTATAGGCCTCGTAGCTGTCGAAGATCATGCAAGGTCGCTCCGCCGCAGGATCCAGCCATTGATCTCGACGATCTCATCGGCGTCGACCACGGCTGGCTGGTTGCGCAACAGCGACAGCGCGGGCAGGGCCATCAGCGCCTGCACGATCGCGCGGCGCGACATTCTTTTCATGAAGCTCATGACACGTCTCTCGATAGGAACCCCGATCCACGCATGCCGTCCCTGAACGGCACACATGCCGCCGAGAAGGCCAATTCCGTGCCAAACCCAGGTGAAAACGGCGTTACACGAGGACGTTTAGCGCGGTTGAATATGGACATGGTTAAGGCTTTCCTAACGCCCGCGGCGAGCTTCATGCCGCTTCCGGAAGTTCGCGGTCGAGGATCGAAAGATTGCGGCCGCGATTCTTCGCCTCGTAGAGCCTGCGATCGGCGGCGCGCATCAAATCGGAAACGGCGGCGCTCTCGCGGCAGGTTATGCCGCCGATCGAGACAGTGAGCGGCACGGTGCGCTCATCGACAGGGCGGAAACGGATCAGCTCGACCTCGCGGCGGATGCGTTCGGCGATATGCTTGGCCTCCGGCTCGCCGGCGCCGACCAGGAAAGCCGCGAATTCCTCGCCGCCGATGCGGCCAAGCACGTCACCGCTGCGAATGCCGCGCTCGATGGCGCCGGCAATCAGAAGCAGCGCCTCGTCTCCCGTCAAATGACCGTAGCTGTCATTGATCCTCTTGAAGTGGTCGGCGTCGATGATGAGCAGCGCGCCGCGATCGCTCTTGCGCCGCGAACCGTCGAGCACGGCAAAGAAGGTTTCGCGGTTGAGCATGCCGGTCATGTCGTCGCGGCTCGCCTTTTCCGACAGGCGCCTGTGCGCGGCGGCGAGTTGCGCGTGGGCGCGGGCAAGCTGGCGATGTGCATTCTGCAACCGGTCGCTATGCCAGAAGCTGCCGGCGCTGGCAGCCCAGGCGAGCACCAGCGGGCAAACCGTCGACGCCAGCCAGACGGCGCGGCTCATCGGAAAGCCCATTGCCGGAACTATAATCAGCGTCAACAACAGCGAGGCGGCGACCGAAGCGAACGCTACGGCAGCGGCTCTCAGGAATATGCGACTCATCACTTGCTCCCAACGGATAGCCTCTGTGCCAGCAAGCGTTAAAGGCGACCTTTCCGGGACTTTTAAAATTTGAAGTGAGACGCCATTTTCGCACTTCGTGACGCGTATAAGTTGTGGATAAGTTCTGCGTCGGCATGCCATAAGAAACCCATGACAACGACACCCGATCGCGCCCGCTTTGCCCATGTCACGGATTGGGTGTTCGACCTCGACAACACGCTCTATCCGCACCACTCGAACCTGTTCGCGCAGATCGACGTCAAGATGACCGCCTATGTCGGCGAGCTGCTGACTCTTTCGCGCGATGAGGCGCGCAAGCTGCAGAAGGAGCTCTACCTGGAATACGGCACGACGCTGAACGGGCTGATGAAGCGGCACGGCATCGATCCCGACGATTTTCTCGAGAAGGTGCACGATATCGACTATTCGAGGCTGGTGCCGGATCCGGTGCTGGGCGCTGCGATCCGCCAGCTTCCCGGGCGCAAATTCATCTTCACCAACGGCGACCGCAGGCATGCCGAACGCACCGCGCGCCAGCTCGGCATATTGGAGCATTTCGACGCCATCTTCGACATCGTCGCGGCGGGACTTAATCCCAAGCCGGAGCGCCAGACCTATGAGCGTTTCGCCGAATTGCACTCCGTGACCGGCCACAATGCGGTGATGTTCGAGGATCTGGCGCGCAATCTGGCCGTGCCGAAAACGCTCGGCATGACGACCGTGCTGGTGGTGCCGCGCAATTTCGAACCGACCTTTTCGGAGATCTGGGAACGCGACCCGGCAAATGAGGACGACGTCGATTTCGTCACTGATGATCTTGCCGGTTTCCTGACCGCGATCGTCGAAGTCATGGCCTGAACCAACTCCAGATTGCCGGCGCGCCACCCGGAGGGTTCGGCGATCGTGTGAAACGCCGAGCCGCTTCAGTCGAAGTCCGGAACCGTGCCGGGCGGCAGCCGGCCATTCAAGTCCTTCAGGAACCGGCACCAGGCCGGAGTGCCTCCGGCTCCCTTGCCGTTACCGTTGCCGTCCGACGAGTAGCCGTTGCCGAAGCCGTTGCCGCAATTGGCGTTGCCGTTGAAGTTGCCGCCATTGAAGTTGCCGCTGAAGCTCCCGGCATTGCCGTTGCCGTTGAAATTGCCGCGATTGCCGTTGCCGTTGAAGTTGCCGGAATTCCCGTTGCCGTTGAAACTGCCGGAGTTGCCAAGGCCATTGGCGACACCGGAACCGATTGGCAGGTCGGCAACCCTGACCAGGGTCGAGGCGTCGGCAACCAGCATCGCTGCAAGCAGCGTGCCGATCGCAAAGCCGTTTCCGTCAAGCAGCCTAGCGGCCGCCCGGCGCTTGCGGGGCCGAGGCGACCCGGATGATTTCAGGCTGGTCATCGGTGGTTTCCCAGGCCGTTGCCGTTGCCGTTGAAGGCGCCGACATTGCCGTTGCCGTTGAACGAGCCGCCGTTGAAATTGCCGTTGCCGGCCCCGATGTTGCCGTTGCCGTCATATTCGCCGGTGTTGCCGTTGCCGTTGAACGAGCCGATATTGCCGTTGCCGCTGGTCGAAGACGTGTTGTCGTTGCCGTTGAACGCGCCGACATTGCCGGTACCGCTGTTGAAGGCACCTACATTGCCGCTGCCGCTGTTCTTGTAGCCGACATTGCCGCCCAGGCTGCCGAGCGGGTTCATGCTCCTGACGTTCGAACCGATATACTGGCCGTACTGGCCGGCGGTTTGCTGGACGCGGGACATGCTGAAGGCCTGGCTGCCCGTCGTGGTGTCGGCCCTCGCCGCGGTTGCGCTCAACAGCGCGAGGCACAGTGCCGCTATGACACACCGTTTCATGTGCGAACTCCTTCCATGGCTTTTGCTTGAAAAGGGACTTCTGCTCGGAAAGGCACTCTCTCTGCTTGGAAAAGGACTGGGACCGCCGACGCATGTCGCGATAGCCTTGCGCGGGGGACGGGCGCGTGGCTCGGCGGTCCCAGAGACGTCAGCGTCTTTTCAAGTCAAAGCTTGGCGACGCCGGCGGTTTGGACGGTGCTACTGGTTGGCGTTGCCATTGCCGTTGCCGTTGCCGATACCAGCGTTGCCGTTACCGTTGACATTGCCGTTTCCGACGCCCCAGTTCCCGTTGCCGTTCAGGTTGCCGTTGCCGAGGCCGAAGTTGCCGTTGCCGTTGGCGTTGCCGTTGGCGATGCCGGCATTGAGGTTGCCGTTATAGTTGCCGTTGAAGGCGCCCATGTTGGCATTGCCGTTGCCATTGCCGTTGCCGAACCCGAAATTGCCATTGCCGTTGAAGTTGCCGTTGAAGGCGCCGGTATTGGCATTGCCGTTGCCATTGCCGTTGCCGACGCCGACATTGCCGTTGCCGTTACCGTTACCGCTACCGATGGACACTGCGGATGCCGTGCCAGTCAGAGCCGCCAGGACAGCCGCGGCCAGGATGATCTTTCTCATGACGTTCTCCTTGGTTTGCGTTGAGCTTCCCGGCCAGTTCAAGATGACCGGGAGGACGCTTGAAGGATGCACGCAGAAATAGCGCCGATACATTCGGGTTGATCGGCAGGTGTCGTCGGTTTTTTTGCTGATCCCCGTGTCAGGAAAAGTTGAAGTAATCGGGAAAAAACTGACAGGCACAACCGCATCAGCAGGGTGTATATTGTGCAGACATTCATGCCTTTTCTCGCCGACCCGCAGGTGACTTGCGACCCCCGCGACGGCAATGGGAAGAGAAGGGTTGATGTGGGTGGGTATGACCACAGGCAAGGACGATAAGGCCCTGCGCCGTAGGCTGGCGCGGCGTTTGATTGTCGTTCAAGAAGAGCAGCGCCTGCGCTGGTCGCGCGAGTTGCATGACGACCTGGGCCAGATACTGGCCAGCATCGCGCTCGAATTGCACATCGTTCGCGCCGACTCGCATGAGATGGACACTCGTCTCGCGCGCGCCGCGATGCTTATCGACCAACTGAGCGCCAGGGTGCATGACGCCGCCTGGAGCCTTAGACCAGCGGATCTCGATCGTCTCGGCCTGCGAGCCTCGGTCGAGGACTTGGCCAGCGTGCTTTGCGGCCAGCTCGGTATTCCATGCGAGATGGATCTCGAAGCCCTTTCAAGCCCGCTGCCCGCCGAAATCGCGCTCACGCTTTACCGAATTGCGCAGGAGGCGCTCACCAACATCGGCAAGCATGCCGCGCCGAGCCGCGTAAGCGTGACTGCGCACGTTCAGGACGATCGGTTGCGCCTGGCAATCGAGGATGATGGCAGCGGCTTCGACGGCACCGCCGAGCCTGGCCCGGGCCATTTGGGACTTGCCGGAATGAAAGAGCGACTTGCGCTGGTGGGTGGCAAATTGTCGATTGAAACCGCCGGGGGCAAGGGGACCACCCTTTACGCCGATGTGCCGCTGACCGGCTGATTGACGGGTTCTCACCTACAGCAATGTGACAAACTGGAAACGGCGTCTTCATGTTACGTAAGGGTTAAGTGAAGCGCCGCACATCCCGGACTTTAGTCCCGGCTTACAGTCCGGGCATCAGGGTTAGGCGGGGGATGGCTTTGCCCGCTACGGCCGCCTCACGGCTTGCCGAGACAGACGGGCGTCCCGCATGAGGCGGGGCAGTTGCCTAGACCATCAAGGACAAGAGGGGCTCTTCCAGGTGAAGGGCTTTTTCATCGACTGATGGAGGTTTTAAAGGTGTGCTGCAGGCGGATATTTGTGGTTGACGACCACCCGATCATCCTTTCCGGGGTCGGGGCGATGATCAACAGCCAGGACGATCTGACAATTGTCGGGCTGGCCGGGAATGCCGACGACGCCCTTGAAGGGATCGGCAAGACGCTGCCCGATGTCGCCGTGATCGACATATCGCTCCCGGGCGTCAACGGGGTCACGCTGATCGAACGGCTCGGCGAGCGCTTTCCCGAAGTCAGCTGCATCGCGCTGACGGCGCATGAGGATCCCGGCTGCCTGCGCCAGGTGCTTGCGGCCGGCGGGCGCGGCTTCGTGGTCAAGCGGTCGACCGCAACGGATCTGCTGCAGGCCATCCGATGCGTGCTGGCCGGTGACAACTATGTCGATCCGGCGCTTGCGGCACGCCTGCTGAGCCCACGCAGCGCCTCACAGGGCGATCCAGGCAATCTCAGCGAACGGGAGCGGTCGGTGATCCGGCTGGTGGCGCTTGGCTACAGCAACAAGGAAATCTCGTCCCGGCTCAACCTCAGCATAAAGACCATCGAAACCTATCGCACCAGGGCAACCGAGAAGCTCGAGCTGCGCACACGGGCGGCCATCGTGCGCTTCGCGCACTCGAATGGCTGGCTGGTCGAGCTGCCGGTGTGAGCAGGCGGCCGGTCTGTCGCCTGACCGGCTCTAGAACTTGTAGAAGCGTCGGATGATGTCCCAGGCTTCCTCGGCGGTATCGACGAAATCGATGATGTCCTGATCGCCGGGCGAGATCGTGCCCTGCTCGGCGAGGAAATCGAGGTCGATCGCCCTTTGCCAGAACGCCTTGCCGAACAGGATCACCGGCACGCGCTCCATCCGCCCCGTCTGGATGAGCGTCAGCGTCTCGAAGAATTCGTCCATTGTGCCGAAGCCGCCCGGAAACACCGCGACCGCCTTGGCGCGCATGACGAAATGCATCTTGCGGATGGCAAAGTAGTGAAAGTTGAAACAGAGCTCCGGCGTGACATAGGCGTTGGGCGCCTGCTCGTGCGGCAGCACGATGTTCAAGCCTATCGACGGCGCGCCGACATCGTCGGCGCCGCGGTTACCCGCCTCCATGACGCCGGGCCCGCCGCCGGTGACGACGACGTACTCACGGTAATAGGAGGTGGCCGACTGCAACGAGCACAGCCGGGCGAATTTGCGCGCTTCCTCGTAATATTTGCTGTTGGCCTCGAGGTTCTTCTTCTGCGTCTCGTTCTTGGCCGCCCAGGCCTCGCCGCCGGGCTCGGGCAGGCGGGCGCCGCCGAACAGGATCACGGTCGAGCGGATGCCGCGTTCGGCCAGGATCATTTCCGGCTTCAGCAGTTCGAGCTGCAGCCGCACGGCGCGCAATTCGCGCCGCGTCATGAAGTCGGGGTCGTTCCAGGCCAGCCGGTAGGTTTCGGCGCGTGTCTGCGGCGTATCCGGCACACTTTTCGAGCGCTCCAGGTCCTCGTCCGAATGCGGCAGCGGCGTCCACCCTGCCTTTTCCATGGGAGTCATCGAATCCACCCGTCCAATTCCCTTACTTGCGCCGTCCCGTGACGCAGGCGCGATTGACCCCCATTGAGCCTTAACATAGGGTCCGCGCGACTTTTAAACAGGTTAAGGCGCAGCCCCTTAACAGCTTGGTAATGGAGCGAAATCATGTCGAAGCCCGATCTGGCGAGCCTCGAAAAGACCGTCGAGAAGGCCTTCGAGGAGCGCGACACGATTTCGACCGCGACGCGCGGCGAGACGCGCGAGGCCATCCAGTCGGCGCTCGACCTGCTCGATCGCGGTGTCGTGCGTGTCGCCGAGCGGCGCGATGACGGCAAGTGGCACGTCAACCAATGGCTGAAGAAGGCGGTGCTGCTCTCCTTCCGGCTGAATCCGATGGAGATCATCAAGGGCGGCCCCGGTCAGGCGGTATGGTGGGACAAGGTGCCGTCGAAGTTCGACGGCTGGAGCGCCGTCGATTTCGAGAAGGCCGGTTTCCGCGCCGTGCCTTCGTCGATCGTGCGCCGCTCGGCCTATGTCGCGCCGGGCGCCGTGCTGATGCCGTCCTTCGTCAATGTCGGCGCCTATGTCGATTCGGGCACCATGGTCGACACCTGGGCCTCGGTCGGCTCCTGCGCCCAGATTGGCAAGAACGTCCATCTTTCCGGCGGCGTCGGCATCGGCGGCGTGCTGGAGCCGATGCAGGCCGGCCCGACCATCATCGAGGACAATTGCTTCATCGGCGCGCGCTCGGAAGTGGTCGAAGGCTGCATCGTGCGCGAAGGCTCGGTGCTCGGCATGGGCGTCTTCATCGGGCAGTCGACCAAGATCGTCGACCGCGCCACGGGCGAGGTCTTCTATGGCGAAGTGCCGGCGAATTCCGTCGTCGTCGCCGGCTCGATGCCGGGCAAGGCCTTTCCGAACAACGAGCCGGGCCCGGGCCTCTACTGCGCCGTCATCGTCAAGCGGGTCGACGCCAAGACCCGCTCCAAGACCTCGATCAACGAATTGCTGCGCGATTGATCCTCCACAGCGGAGCGGACGCCATTGTCTGAAAGATCGCAATTCCTCTGGCTGTTCTTCAGCCTTTCGGGGCGGCTGAGCCCGGTCGCGTATGCGCTGGCCGGGATCCTGCTTGTGCTTGTCCAGTTTTTCCCTTTTTACCAGTTCGCGCGGGTTGAACTGAACACTTCGGCCAGCCAGAACTGGGCCATGATATGCTGGGGCGTGCTGCTGATCTCGGCCTGGGCCACGTTCGCGGTGACGGCAAAGCGCTTCCATGATTTCGGCAAGCCAACCTATTTTGCGCTGATCTCGCTGGTCATCGGTCCCATCCTGCTCGTCATCCTCGCCTGTTTCCGCAGCGATCCCGGACCGAACCGCTTCGGCAGGCGCACCAACGCGCCGAGCGATTCCTGAAACCGCCATGCGCTACCGCACGCTCGATCCGCAATTGATCATCGAGACCGCCGAAAGGCTGGAGGTGCGGGTCGGCGATCGTTTTCCGGAAGCCGACCTGCGCGGCGTCGCCGCCGAGCTGGTGTCGCTGTCGCGCGATCTGGCGAAGGCCGCCAAGGAGCTGGAGGCGCCGATCTGGTGGCTACGCGGTGTCATCGCCGCGGCCTTCATCGCCGGCGTGGCGATGTTCCTGTTCGTCGGCACCATCCTGCCGCTCGACCGCATTTCGGGCGCCGACGACGCCGTGCAGTCGATGCAAGGCATCGAGGCGACGATCAACACCGTCATCCTCGCCGTGCTCGGGCTGCTGGCGCTGATCCGCACCGAGGAGCGGATCAAGCGCAAGAAGGTCTTCCGGCAATTGCACGGGCTGCGCTCGCTGATCCATGTCATCGACATGCATCAGCTGACCAAGGACCCGGCGACGCTGTCTGCCGATTTCAAGCCGACCTCGCACTCGCCGATCCGCATCACCAACGCGGCCGATCTCGCGCGCTATCTCGACTATTGCTCGGAAATGCTGTCGATCACCGGCAAGATCGCGGCGCTGTTCGCGCAGTCGGTCAACGACGATGTCGTCGTCAATGGCGTCAATGATATCGAGAACCTGGCCTCCAACCTGTCGCGCAAGATCTGGCAGAAGATCACGCTGATCGAGGACCGCCGTTAGAGCGGTTCATCGTTCAAGGAAACGACAAGCCGCCCTTTCTCTTCGTTTGATGCAATTCCGAACGGCGGCTACGGCGAAGTCGCCGAACCCAACCGCTTCACACTTTTCCCGCAATTGCTTCTACCTTGTCCGGCGTCAGCTTCGGCGGACCGCACTTTTCCGTTTCGGCCTGACGCACCAGCGCCGTGACGCGTTGGTTTATCGGTGTCGGGGTGCCCGTTTGCTTCGCCAGGCGAATGACGGCGCCCTGCAATTCGTCGATCTCGGTCGGACGGCCGCGCTTCAGGTCGTCCCACATCGACGAGCGCGCTTCGGGGTCGATCGCCAGCATGCGCCGCGCCAACAGGTCGAACAGCCAGTCGGGGAGCCGCAGCACTTTCGGCAGCAGCGCCGGCGGCAGGCCGGTAATGCGCGCCGGCGCAATGCCCGCCGCCTTCATGGCGGCGAGCGCCTCGTCGATCTGAGCGGCCAGGATGAGGCGCCAGCTTCGGTTCGCCAGTTGCCTCGCCAGCGGCAGGTCGGAGAGCGCCACCAGCGCGTTGTTGAGGTTCATCAGGAGCTTGCTCCACTGCACCGCCTTCATGTCGGCGCGTGCTTCGACGGCAAGCCCGTCGACGTTGAGCAGATCGACAAGGCCGTCGACGCCGTCATCGATCATCACCTCGCCCTGGCTGGCGCGATGCACACGAAACGGCACCTCGCCGTCCGGCGACTGGACGACGTTGAACATCACCATGCCGGTCAGCACCCGGCGGCCGCGGAGCCCGGCGCGCAGCCGGTCGGCATTGTCGACGCCGTTCTGCAGGCTGACAACCACGGCATCCGAACGCCCGTGAACGGCGACCAGCTTCGCCATGTCCTCGGTCCCGCCGCTTTTCACGGTCACCAGGATGACATCCGCCTCGTGCAGCGCGGTGACCGGATCGTCGGTGGCCGCGATCGCTTGCGCCTCGACGCGGCGGTCGCGGCCGTCGAGATCGCTGACGCGGAGGCCGCCTTGGCGCATGGCCTCGACGATGCGGCCGCGGCCGAGGAAAACCACCTTGCGTCCGGCAAGCGCCAGGCAACCGCCGACATAGCAACCGATGCTGCCGGCGCCGGCTATCGCAATGGTCCTTGCTTCACTGGCCATGCATTCGTCCCTGCTTGCCTCGCAACTTGCTATAGTGCGCGTCGTTCTCCCGGAACCGCTGCACACTTCCGGGCGACATGCATTTATACGCCATGAAAACCATATTGTCGGCGGCATGACCGGCGATCATCTGCCACCGTGACACGACAAACGCTTTCGACTATCGCTTTGCCCATGACATTGCCGACAGACCCCGCCGCGAACCTTGCCGCCCTGATCCGCTGTCCTTCCGTGACGCCCGCCGAAGGCGGCGCGCTTGCCGCGCTGGAGGACATGCTGAAGCCGCTCGGCTTTTCGGTCGAACGGCCGGTCTTCTCGGAAGACGGCACGCCGGACATCGAAAACCTCCATGCGCGTCGCTCGGGCAACGGCCCGCATCTGATGTTTGCCGGCCATACCGATGTCGTGCCGGTGGGCGACGAGGCGGCCTGGACGCATCCGCCCTTCGCCGCCGAAATCGCCAATGGCGAGATGTATGGCCGTGGCGCCGTCGACATGAAGGGCGGCATTGCCTGCTTCGTCGCCGCGGTGGCGCGCCATGTCGAAAAAAACGGCGGTCCGAAAGGCTCTGTCTCCCTCCTCATCACCGGCGACGAGGAGGGACCGGCGATCAACGGCACCGCCAAGCTGCTCGACTGGGCGGCGGCCAAGCGCGAGAAGTGGGACGCCTCGATCGTCGGCGAGCCGACCAATCCCGATGCGCTCGGCGACATGATCAAGATCGGCCGGCGGGGCTCGCTGTCGGGCAGCGTGACCGTGAACGGACGCCAGGGCCATGCCGCCTATCCGCAGCTTGCCGACAACCCGGTGCGCGGGCTGATGGGCCTGGTCGATGCGCTGCTCTATCCGGTGTTCGACAAGGGAACGAAGGATTTCCAGCCGACCAACCTCGAAGTGACGTCGATCGATGTCGGCAACCCGGCGACCAACGTCATCCCGGCCAAGGCGACGGCCATTTTCAACATCCGCTTCAACGACACCTGGGATGCAGAATCGGTCCAGGCCGAGATCCACAACCGGCTCGACCAGGCGGCAGGGCGCAAGAAATACCGGCCGGGCAAGAAGACGCCGGTCGACTACGAGCTTGTCTGGCGCGACCGGCCGAGCCACGTCTTCCTTACCCGCGACGACAGACTGATCGATACGCTGAGCAGTTCGATCAAGGCGGTGGTCGGCAAGACGCCGGTGCTCTCCACCTCCGGCGGCACGTCGGATGCGCGCTTCATCAAGGATTATTGCCCGGTGGTCGAGTTCGGGCTGGTCGGCAAGACCATGCATATGGTGGACGAGCGCGTCGCCCTTGCCGATCTCGAGACGCTGACGCAAATCTATGAACGCTTTATCGAAGACTGGTTCGGACAAGGCCTTTCGTGACCATGCTTTCGGCGGACGAAACCTACGCTTCGCTGGCCGGCGCCTGGCGGCTGATGTTCGGCAAGGCCGACGGCCTGCGCCTGCTCGACCTTTCGGCGGACGGTTTCTGGAATTCCTTCTTCGCCATTATCGTGGCGGCGCCGGCGCTGATCGTCGGCTGGGTCGGGATTGCCAATGAGATCGGCGACCCCGATGCCTTCGCCGGGCGCCTCGGCATGCTGATCCGGCTGGCAACCGTCGATATCGGCTCCTGGGTGCTGCCGCTGGTGGCGCTTGCGCTGGTCGCCCCGCGTGCCGGCATCGGCGGCCGCTTTGTCCACTATGTCGTTGCTTCCAACTGGACCTCGGCGATCACAGCCTGGCTGATGCTGCCCTCGGCGCTGCTCAGACTTTTCCTTCCCTCCACCAGCCAGTTCAGCAGCCTGGCGTCGCTGCTTTTGTTCGCGCTGTCGATGGTGCTGACCTGGCGCATGACCAATGCATCGATCGGCAAGGGCGCCGCCGTGGGCACCGCCGTCTTTGTCGGCATGTTCATTACCTCGCTGCTCGTCCTGTTCGGCCTGCAGGCGCTGCTCGGCATCGACTTCCCGGACAGATCGACGGGCTGATCTTGCCCGACTCACGACCTCTTTCAATTTGTGGCCGGAATGGTATGTTGTGGCCGGAATGGTATGATAATTTCATACCCTCTCTTCGCGCAGGGAAAGACATGTCCGCCACCGAAAAACGCACGTTCAGCCTGCCGGCGGAGCAAGCCGCCTTCATCGACCGGCTCGTCCGCTCGGGCACCTATGCAACCAGCAGCGAAGTCATCCGCGCCGGGCTTCGCGCACTGCAGGAGCGCGACGCCGCGGTAGAGCGTTGGCTCCGCGAGGAGGTCGCTCCGACCTATGATGCGTGGAAGGCAAATCCCGACAAAGGCATTTCGCCAGAGGAAATGGCCGAACGGGCACGTAAGCGCCACGAGACCCATTCGTAGAAGAAACCATGAAGCGTCGGACCGTCATCTACACGCTGGATGCCGGCGACGATCTCGATCGCATCCACACCTTCATTGCGGAAGCCAGCAGCCCCGCCATAGCGGACCGCTACGACAGTCGCGTACGGGCGTTCTGCGAGCGCCTCGAACATGGTTCCGAGCGCGGCACACGCCGTGATGATGTGCGGCCGGACCTTCGCGTCGTCGGATTTGAGCGCCGGGTAACCGTTGCATTCGTCGTGGAGCCTGAGCGGGTCGTGATTCTGCGCCTGTTCTATGGCGGAGCGAATTGGTCGGAACTTGCTGAAGACGACGCCAGCTGATCGACGCGTCCTTCAGACGGCTTCCAGATAATCCACCCCGACAAGAAACAACCCATCCGGCGGGGCTACCTGGCCGCAGGCGGCGCGGTCGCGTGCTTCGAGCGCCGCCTTGAGATCGGCTGCGCCCCAGGAGCCGTCGCCGACGCGCCGCAAGGAGCCCACCATCGAGCGCACCTGGTTGTGCAGGAAAGAGCGCGCCGAGGTCCGCACCTCGATGAGGTCGCCATTGCGGCTGACGTCGAGGCGATCCAGCGTGCGGACCGGGCTTTCGGCCTGGCACTGGGTGGAGCGGAAGGTGGTGAAGTCATGCCGCCCGAGCAGCACTTTGGCCGCCTCGTGCATGGCCTCGGCATCGAGATGCTTCGGCACCCACCACACCTTGCCCTTCTCCAGCGCCGAAGGCCCGCGACGGTTGAGGATGCGGTAGAGATAGTGACGGCCGGTGGCGGAAAAGCGCGCGTCGAAGCCGTCGGCGACGACGCCCGCCTTGAGGATGGCGACACGCGCGCCGGCCGCCTGCAGATGCGCGTTCACGGCGTCGCGCACCTTGTCGCCCGGCCAGTCCCTGGCCAGGTCGACATGCGCCACCTGGGCGGTGGCGTGCACGCCGGCATCGGTGCGGCCGGCGGCACGCAACCTTACCGCTTCGCCGCAGAATTTTTCGATCGCCTGCTCGATCGCCTGCTGCACCGAGGGCTGGTCGGCCTGATGCTGCCAGCCGGCGAACTGGCTGCCGTCATATTCGATATCGAGCCGAAAACGCGGCATGTTCTGCGGTTGGTTCGCGCTCGCCTAGGCGGCGAGCGCGGTGAAGGCCGAGGCGTAGACCAGCTTGCCGGTCTCGGGCACGTCGCCCCAGGCCAGAGCCTGCAGCGCCTCGCCCTGATACTCGCTCTCGTACCTTGCCGCGCGGGCATGGGTATAGCCGAAGCGGCCGTAATAGACCGGATCGCCCAGAACCACGGCCAGCGTCTCGCCGGCTCCCTTGAGGCGGACATGCGCCTCGCGGATCAGTGCGCCGCCGATGCCCGTGCCATGGAAGGACGGCTCGACCGCGAGCGGCGCCAGCGCGACTGCCCCGAAACTCTTGCCGCCATTCTGCACGTAAAGCCTGGAAAACAGGATGTGGCCGACGACCTGGCCGTCTTCCTCGGCAACCAGTTCGACGACGGCATCGCCGCCGGTGACCAGCGCGTCGACCAGGCCGGCTTCCGCCTGCTGGCCAAAGGCATGTTCTTCGACGAGACGGATCGCCTCGCGATCCCGCGGCGTCGCCGCGCGTATCGACATCATGCTCATTTGAGTTTCATTCCTTTTTCGATCTTGGCGCCGCGCAAAAACTCCTGCGCGGCGGCTGGCTTTCCGCCCGCCCGTTGAACTTCGACCAGCCTGACCGCGCCTGCCCCGCAGGCGACCGTCAGCCGGTCATCGAGAATTCCTCCCGACTCGCCGACGCCATCAAAGAGCGTCGAGCGAAGCAGTTTCAGCCGCTCTATGCGGCCGCCAATGTCGACCTCGCACCACGCGCCCGGAAAGGGCGAGAGGCCGCGAATGTGATTGTGGACTTCGCCAGAAGGCCGCGTCCAGTCTACGCGTGTCTCCGATTTATCGATCTTTCGGGCGTAGGTCACCCCTTCCGTCGCCTGCAGGGCAAATGTCAGACAATTTATCCCCAGCCGCGTCAGCGCTTCCACCATCAGGGAGGCGCCCATGCCCATCAAGCGGTCATGCAATTCGCCGGCAGTCATATCGGGTGCGATGGCGCATTTTTCAACCATTGCCACCGGGCCGGTGTCCAAACCCTCTTCCATCTTCATGACCATCATGCCGGTTTCGGCATCGCCGGCCATGATGGCGCGCTGGATGGGAGCAGCACCGCGCCAGCGCGGCAAAAGCGAGGCATGGCCGTTGAGACAGCCGAGCCTTGTCGCCTCGAGAACCGCTTTCGGCAGGAGCAGGCCATAGGCGACGACCACGGCGGCGTCGGCCTGCAAGGCGGCGAAGGCCCGCTGCTCGGCCTCGCCCTTCAGCGATATCGGCGTGCGCACTTCGAGGCCAAGCCGCTCGGCCTCGCGCTGCACCGGCGAGGGCGTCAGTTCCAGCCCGCGCCGGCCGGCGGCGCGCGGCGGCTGCGTGTAGACGGCCACGATCTCGTGGCCGGCCCCGGCGACGGCGCGCAAGATCGGCACGGAAAAATCCGGGGTGCCCATGAAGATGACGCGAAGCGGCATTTTTCTTCCGATCTGTCCGTGCCCTGCTCGTTCGCTCAGGCGTCTGCTTCAAACGGGTTTACGAGTTTGAGTTCGAGCCCGTCGAAGTCGCGAACATTGCGCGTCGCCAGCGTCGCATCATGCGCCAGACAGATCGCGGCGATCATCGCGTCAGGCAGGCTCATTGGGCGGCCCATTCGTTCGCGCATGGCCCGTAGCTTGCTGGCGAGACGAGGGGCGGAGCCAGCAAACTCCGCAATGCGACCGGCAAACTGATGGGAGATCAGATGATCCAGGACACGGATGTAACGATCAGACCCAGTCCTGTTCAGGAATCTTTCCGCGCCAAAAGATTGCTCCATGATAACCGGGCCGCACACGTAAAGTTCGAGAACGTCCTGTTTGCGAAGCCATTCGGCAACAACCGGATCGGGCGCCGGCTTGCCGGCTTCGGAAATTACGTTGGTGTCGAGGACGATCACTCGAAATCCTCGACCGGGCGACCAAAGTCACGTTTCCTTTCCGCTTCGATTTCGTCCATTATCGCTACGAACGTCTCGTCGGTGGCGTTTTCAGCGACGAATGCCGAGCGGATCGCATCCCAAGCCGAAACGCCCCGCTCAGGCGTAGCCTCTTTTTCCGCAACGATACCTTTGCGCAAAAGATCGATGGCTTTGCCTGACAGGCTCTGGCCGCCCTTGCGAGCAGCTTGCTCAATTTCCCGCTTCAAAGGTTCGGGAATGCCTCGGATCAGCATGTCGCCCATTAGCGTTTCTCCGCCTTTGATATCAGCGATATCATACTAAGAGCTTGCGCTCAAGGCAGCGAGTTCAGGCGGATGTCAGCCTACCATCTTGCCCGGCGCCTTGTCCTTGGCGAGCTTCTTGAACTTCCTCACCACCATGTCGCGCTTCAGCTTCGAGATGTGGTCGATGAACAGCACGCCGTTGAGATGATCGATCTCGTGCTGCAGGCAGGTGGCCATCAGGCCTTCCGCCTGCATCTCCTGCAATTTGCCGTCGCGGTCGAGATATTTCACCCGCACGGAAGCCGGGCGCTCGACCTCGGCATAATAGTCGGGGATCGACAGGCAGCCTTCCTCATAGACCGAACGCTGGTCGGCGCTTTCGAGAATCTCCGGATTGATGACGACATGCGGCTGAGGCGGTTCGCCTTCCTTGGCAAGGTCGATGACCAATAGCCGCCGCGGCTCGCCGACCTGGATCGCCGCAAGGCCGATGCCCGGCGCGTCATACATGGTTTCCAGCATGTCGTCGGCAAGCTTGCGCAGGTCGGCATCGACGCGCTCCACCGGCTTGGAAACCTGGCGCAGGATGGGATCGGGAAGGATGATGAGCGGCTTGATCGACATGGCGTCTCACCTAAGACGTCGTTGGAAAAGCGTCAACCAGTGCGGAATTGACCTGTTCACGTTTTGATCTGTGCCACGAGGCCGAATCGGTTATGCTGCCCCTCATGAACGACATGACCTCCATCCTTTCGCAACCGGTCGCGCGGCTCGGCGCCACCACGATCACGCTCGGCCAGGCGCTGGGTTTCGGCGCAATGTTGCTGGTGGCGCTGTTTCTGGCGTTGGCCGTCGCCTTGTGGCGCGCGGCCAATGGGCGCGCGGTGGCCGCGGCCGAGGCGGCTGATCATGCCCGCGACACCGAGGCGCGGATGGCCGATATCCTGCAAAGCCAGGCCGAGATGCAGGGGCGCATGGGCGCGATCGCCGAAGTGTTCGGCGCCAGGCAGGCCGAGCTCACCCAGTCGCTGGGACAACGGCTCGATGCCATGACCGGCCGCCTCGGCCAGACGATGACCGAGCAGACCAAGTCGACGCACGAAAGCCTGGCCAAGCTGCAGGAGCGGCTGGCGGTGATCGACACCGCGCAGGGCAACATCCAGTCGCTAGCCGGCCAGGTCGTGCAGCTGCAGGCGATCCTCTCCAACAAGCAGACGCGCGGCGCCTTCGGCCAGTCGCGCATGGAGGCAATCATCGCCGACGGCCTGCCGCACGGCGCCTATGAATTCCAGGCAGGCCTTTCGAACGGCAGCCGGCCCGACTGCCTGGTACGGATGCCCAATAGCGCGCCTTCGCTTGCCATCGACGCCAAGTTCCCGCTGGAAGCCTGGAACGCCATCCGCGCCGCCGAGGGCGCCGACATGCAGAAGGCGGCGGCACAGGCTTTCCGGCGCGACATCGAGGTGCATGTGCGCGATATCGCCGAGAAATACCTGATCCAGGGCGAGACGCAGGACACCGCCTTCATGTTCGTGCCGTCGGAATCGGTATTCGCCGAGATCCACGAGAATTTCGAGGCGGTGGTGCAGAAGGCGCACCGGGCGCGGGTCATCATCGTCTCGCCGTCGCTGCTGATGCTGTCGATCCAGGTCATCCAGGCGATCCTCAAGGATGCCCGCATGCGCGAGCAGGCGCATCTGATCCAGGGCGAGGTCATCCGGCTGATGGAGGATGTGGCGCGGGTCGACGAGCGGGTGCGCCGGCTGCAGACGCATTTCGGCCAGGCGACCAAGGACATCGACGACATCCTCGTCTCGACGTCGAAGGTGACCAAACGCGGCCAGAAGATCGAGGCGCTGGAATTCGCGGAGGGTGAGGCCGAGCCGCCACGCGATGGTGCGGCCAAGGCCGAAGCGCGCGTGGCCGATTCGAAGACGGGCCAGTTACGATTGCGGGTTGTTGAGGGCGACGACTAGGCCGGTTCTCGCGCATCAGCGATTGACCGAAGCTTCGCCTTCATCATCCTAGGGCGGAGCAAGGAGCGAAGCGACGCGCGCAGACCCTAGGATCCATTCCGTGAGGCTAAGGCGATGCGGGGGCTCAGAATTTTGCTCCGCCGCATCCTTTGGCATCAGTCACGGCATGGATCCTCGGGTCAAGCCCGAGGATGACGAAGGGAGGGGAGGCGTCGCCAATCTTCGCGGTTGCTCTACGGACTACCGGCGAGCGATCCCTACTGCTCCTCGACGATCCTCGTCCCCTCGAACTCCGGCAGCCAGTGCAGCGCCGAGCGGTGCCAGTACTGCGTCCTCGGCACCAACTGGTCGCGCTGCCGCGCCGTACCGACCCTGATGCCATAGACCTTCGGCCCGTCGCCGACCGAGGTGGCGTAGAGGTGTGAGCCGCAATCGCCGCAAAAGCCCTGCGCCCGCTTCGCGCCGGTCGATCCGGTCTTGATATAGACCTTCGGCTCGCCTTTGGTGATGCGGTAGTCCTCCTCCGGCACCCGCACCGAGACGCGAAACGCCGTCCCGGTCAGTTGCTGGCAATCCGTGCAGTGGCAGATCGAGGTCTTTTCCGGATCGACCTCCGCCTCGTATGTGATAGCGTCGCAATGGCATCCGCCGTCGATCTTCATCGGTCTTCCTCCTGACAATTTCGCTGCTTCAGAACCTAATCCTCCTCGGAAGCCTCGGCGATGGCCTTGCGCCGCTGCTCCCATGTGCCAGTGGTCTGCGGCTTGACGAAAAGCCTGATGATCTGCGGCATCTCCTTCTTCAACCGTGCTTCCAGGCGCTCGACACAGGCTTCGATCTCGGGCGCGGTGAGATGGTCCTCGAACTCGATGCTCAAGCCCGCAACGATCTCTTCCGGGCCGATATGGACGCTCAATATGCCGTTCGCCCGCTGCACGGCCGGATCCTGCTGGGCGATGGCCAGCACCTGCTCCTGGACCTCCGGCGAGGCCGGCTCGCCCAGCAGCAGGCTCTTGCTTTCCCGCGCCAGGAAGATCGCCGTGGTGCCCAGGATCAGCGCGATGCCGATCGAAGCGACACCGTCGAGCGCGGGCATGTCCAGGATTTCGGCCGCCAGTATGCCGGCGAAGGCGACAATCAGGCCAAGAAGGGCGGCGCTGTCCTCGAACAGCACGGTAAAGACGCTGGGATCCTTGCTTCGGTGGATGGCCTCGAACCAGCCCTGGCTGCCCTTCTGCCGGCGAAATTCCCTCAATGCCACGAGCCAGGAGCTGCCTTCGAACAGGAACGACAGGCCGAGCACGATGTAGTTGACCCTGACATTGACGACCGGTTCCGGTGCCATGATGTGGATGACGCCTTCATAGAAGGAAATGCCGGCGCCGAGCGCGAACACCAGAAGCGCTACGATAAAGCTCCAGAAATAGAGTTCGCGGCCATGGCCGAGCGGATGGGTGCGGTCGGGCGGCCGCGCGGCGCGGTGCATGCCATAGAGCAGGAGCGTGCCGTTGCCGGTGTCGACCAGAGAATGCACACCTTCCGACAGCATGGCCGAGCTACCGGTGAAGAAGGCGGCGGCGAATTTGGTCAGCGCGATCGCGAGGTTGCCGGCGAGCGCGGCGTAGATCACCCTTTTCGACCCGCCATGCCCGGCCATGATGTGTTGTCCCGTTCAGCAAACCAGTCTAACGGCCGAACAGCCGATGCTCCACAAGGTATGGCAACGCCTGAGCTGCCGGGTCGTTCAGGACAAACCGGCAAAAACCCGGTTACGCCACGATCTCGTCCGTCCACACCTTGAAGCCGGCAAGCGTGCCCGGACCGAAAATATGGGTCAGCGGCACATCCGCCGCGTCACGGCCGGAGGCAATCAGGATGCGGCCGATGCGAGGGGCGTTGTTGCGGGGGTCGAAGGCATGCCAGCGGCCGCCGAGATAGACCTCCATCCAGGCGGCGAAATCCATGCTTGCCCATGGTTTTGGCAGGCCGATGTCGCTGATGTAGCCGGTGCAGTAGCGCGTCGGGATGTTGAGCGCCCGGCAGAAGGTGACGGCAAGATGTGCGAAGTCGCGGCAGACGCCGCTCTGCTCGCGATAGGCTTCGGCGGCAGTGCGTGTCGGCCGCGCATTGCCGTAGTTGAAGACGATATGATTGTGGACGAAATCGCAGACCGCCTGGACGCGCGGAATTCCGAGCGGCGTCTGGCCGAACAACCGCCACGCCTCGCTCGCCAACAGATCGCTTTCGCAATAGCGGCTGGGCAGAAGGAACAGCAGTGTGTCGGCCGGCAAGTCGCGCACCTCATGCTGCCAGGCCATCAAGTCGCCCATCTCGAAGGTTCCAGAGTCGCGGATCACCGCGTCGGTGCCGAAGGTGAAACGGCCGGGCGGGGCGACGAAGCGATTGCACCAGTTGCCGAAACTGTCGCGATAGCTTTGAATTGGCACTGGCGGGTTTGACGTCAAAAAATCCGGACGCTCGAGATCGGAGGCGCGGGAATAATGGACGTTGAGCATCGCGATCAGCGACGTTTCCTGCGGGAAGTCGAAACTCATCTCGCAGCCGATGTGGATTCGCATTTGTCGTCCTGACCGGCCTGCCCGGCCATCGCCAGGCGAAAGCATGCCGATGCTGCAGTGCGAAGATAACCATGGCACGTACCGCCAGGATTTACGAGCAGATTAGAAACCGGTTGAAGGCGGCCGGCAGACGATAACGGCAGGCATTAACCTCTTGCGATTCCGCGTTTCTCTTGTTTCACTCAGGCTGCCCACAAATCGGAGGAGCGAATCATGGCTAAAGGTGCGATGAAGGCGGGCAAGGAAGCCCGCAAGCCGAAGAAGGACGCGAAGAAACCAGCCGCGGCCCCGGCCCTCAAGGCGCCGCCGGTCAAGGCGATGCGCATCAAGGAAAAGTAGAGCTCGGCCGCCGTTTCGGCGCAGATCTGGACCGGTGGCATGACAATGCTGCCGGTCAATTGTTGATCGGGGAACCAGGACCCGCGTATATTTACGCGGCGAGGACGACCTCGCCTCCCCGAAAAACCGGCTGGGACGACCCGCCACTTCGAACATCGGACATCCGATGTGGAGCGTTTGCGATGTCGTGGATTTTTCTTTTCTTTGCCGGCCTGTTCGAGATCGGCTGGGCGATCGGTCTCAAATATACGGACGGCTTCTCGAAGCCGCTGCCGACCGTGCTCACGGTTGCCTCGATGATCGTCAGCCTCGGCCTGCTCGGTCTGGCGCTGAAGACGCTGCCTGTCGGCACGGCCTATGCGGTATGGACCGGCATCGGCACTGTCGGCACGGCGCTGCTTGGCATCTGGCTGCTCGGCGAACCGGCGACCATCGTGCGGCTCGCCTGCATCGGCCTGGTCGTCTGCGGCATCGTCGGCCTGAAACTGGTCGCCTGAGTACATACGCGTTCAGGGCCGCTTGGGGCGACCCTGAATCATTTTCCAGCAATTCCGGACGGAAAACCGCAACGCAGTTTTCCTGGAATTGCTCTAGCGAGCGGAGAAGCCCGGAGGCGTTCTGCCGACGCGCGACTTGCGCGCGGCGTAGCGTGCATCACGCTTGGCCTTGCGCGCGGCCTCGTCGGCAAGGCTGACCGCGATGCGCTCGGCTTCCTCGGCCTCGCGGCGCCTGGCCTCTTCGGCCGCCGCCGCTTCCGCCGCAAGCCGTGCAGCCTCGGCAATCGCTTCGCGCTCGGCCCTCTCGGCCGCTTCTCGTGCCAGCTTTTCCTGCTTCAGCCTAGCCTTTTCGGCCTCACGGACAGCGCGAGCCTCGAGGATCGCCTTGCGCTCGGCCTGTCTGGCCTGCACCGCGGGATCGTCCGCCGCCGGCTTTGACTTGAAGCGCTCCAGAAGCGCCTTCTTTGCCTCGTTCGCGGCATTGCGCCGCTCGAAAATGTCTTTTTCCCTGTAGATAGCCAAGTCCACTTCCCTGAAGTCAATTCGCGACGCTTACATACGCGCGAAAACCGAGAGTTCAAGCGCCAAAACGGTATGCCAGCCATGAAAATCTGCGCTGTTGCCGCAAGGATACGGCCGGGCATCGCGATGGACTGTTCACAATCGATGCCACTGGCGGGCGGCAAGGCCGATCGCTACTTCTAGCGCCGAAACCAACCCAGGACAGCAACATGGAACTCGGTCTCTATACTTTCGCGGACGTCAGCCCGGAGCCCGGTCCCGGCGCCATCGGCCCGCATGAGCGGCTGCGCAACCTCATCGAGGAAATCGAGCTGGCCGACCAGGTCGGCCTCGACGTGTTCGGCCTCGGCGAGCATCACCGCCCCGACTACGCGGCTTCAGCGCCGGTCGTGGCGTTGGCTGCCGCGGCCGAGCGGACCAAACGCATCCGCCTTACCAGCGCAGTCACCGTGCTCTCCTCCGACGATCCGGTGCGCGTCTTCCAGCAGTTCGCGACGCTCGACCTGTTGTCCGGCGGCCGCGCGGAGATCATGGCCGGACGTGGCTCCTTCATCGAATCCTTCCCGCTGTTCGGTTACAATCTCGAGGACTATGATGAGCTCTTCGCCGAGAAGCTCGACCTGCTGCTTGCCATCCGCGACCAGGTGGAAGTGACGTGGCAGGGCAAGCTGCGCGCGCCGATCAACGGCCGCGGCGTCTATCCGCGTCCATTCCAGGAAAAACTGCCGATCTGGATCGCCATCGGCGGCACGCCGCAGTCCGCCGCCCGCGCCGGGGTGCTCGGCCTGCCGCTGGCGCTTGCCATCATCGGCGGCGAGCCGGCGCGGTTCGCGCCGCTGTTCGAGGTCTACCGCGAGGCGGCGCGCCGCGCCGGCACCGATCCGGCTTCGCTTGCCACCAGCATCAACGTGCATGGCTTCATTGCCGAGACGACGGAGCAGGCGGCCGACGACTTCTACGGACCGCAGGCCGAAGTGATGAACCGCATCGGCCGCGAGCGCGGCTGGGGCCCGACCTCGCGCGCGCATTTCGACCACGCGCGCGGCCCGAACGGCGCGCTGTTCGTCGGCAGTCCGGAGCAGGTGGCGGAAAAGATCGTTGCCCAACACAAGATCTTCAACAACGACCGCTTCCTCTTGCAGATGGCCATAGGCACCATGCCGCACGCCAAGATCATGAAGGCGATCGAGCTCTACGGCACCAAGGTGGCGCCGATCGTGCGCAAGGAGACGGCAAAGGCGGCACAAGCAGTGGCAGCACCGCTCGTCTGAGCGGCGGTCGCCGAGGGCCTTGCATGATCGCCGGCTAACGGAACCTTGGCGCGGCAAGCACGTTTCCCCGTCGATTGCACCGGTTGCGGTGCCCGAGGGAACCGATGAAAGCCGAACCGATCGCTTCGGGTGCTAGCGTAGCCGAGACCGCCGATCCGCGCGCCGGTGCGCGGGCGGACATGCGCCTGATGCGATCGCTGGTGGTCGGGATTTTCATTCTGATGACGATCGCCGCGCTCTATTTCGCCCGCTCCTTCTTCATGCCGGTGATCCTCGCCTTCCTGCTGGCACTGACGCTGACGCCGATCGTGCGCTTTCTGCGCAAGCGTGGCATTCCGGAAGTGGTTTCGGCGACGCTGCTGGTGCTGCTGTCGATCTTCATCTTCGTCAGTGCCGGCTATCTGCTCAGCGGTCCGGTCATCGACCTCATCAACAACAGCTATTCGATCGGCCAGCAACTCACCGAGCGGCTGGCGCCGTTCAGACGGCCGCTGGAACGGGTGATGGATCTCGCGCATCAGCTGGAAGCGCTGACCGAGACCTCGCAGGAGCCTGGCGTGCAGAAGGTCGCGGTGGCGCCGTCCGGCATCTTGTCCACGGCCGCCAGCAATATCCTGGAGGCGGGCACCTCGATCACCATCGTCTTCGTGCTGTCGCTGTTCCTGCTCGCCTCGGGCACGCTGTTTTACGAGAAGATCGTCCAGTCCTTCACCAGCATGACCCAGAAAAAGCGGGCGCTGCGTGTCGTCTACGACGTGGAGCGCGAGATTTCGCACTATCTGCTCACGGTCTCCGTCATCAATGCCGGCCTCGGCACAGTGATCGGCCTCGGTCTCTGGGGGTTAGGCATGCCCAATCCGCTGGTCTGGGGCGCGGCGGCGGCGCTGCTCAATTTCCTGCCCTATGTCGGCGCGCTGATGACCTTCCTGCTCGTTGCCGTCATCGCGCTGATCAGCTTCGACACGATCTCCTTTGCGCTGCTGGCGCCGGCCTTCGTGATGTTGTGCGACATCGTCGAAGGCCAGTTCGTGACGCCGATGGTGGTCGGGCGACGCCTCGAGATCAACGCGGTGGCGATCTTCATCGCCATCGCCTTCTGGTCATGGCTGTGGGGCTTCGTCGGCGCGCTGATGGCGGTGCCGCTGCTGGTCGTCATCAAGGTGTTCTGCGACCACTTCGACGGCTTGAGCCATGTCGGCAACTTCCTCGCGGCACAGCAGTCCATGGCCGTTGAGGAGGAACCTGCCGAAAACAATCACAAACCATCCTAGCGTGTGGCCCAATCGCAAGGCTTGGCCATTGTTTGCGACCTCAGTGGGCAGTGCCTATATCGGACCGGTCAAGCCGGACTTCCTTATGACCCCCATCTCCCCCGTGGCCAAAGCCACCTTCGACCTCGATGCGCTTCGCGCTGCGCAACAACCGGCTGTCGACGCATCATGCCGGCGGCCCAGCGAACAGCGCGAGATCGCGACGGCCACCGAGCTCGCCGACGTGCTGGAGCACCAAGCTCGCCATCGTCATTCCCGACCGCGCCGCCTTCGAGGTGAGGCTGCGGGAAAACACATCGTGGAGACCTGATCAATGACGGCCCTTTCGGTTCTCGACCTGTCGCCGATCACGCAAGGCAGCACCGCTTCGCAGTCGCTGGCCAATTCGCTCGATCTTGCCCGCCATGCCGAGCGGCTGGGCTATACGCGCTACTGGCTGGCCGAGCATCACAACATGCCGGGCATTGCGAGCGCCGCGACGTCCGTGGTGATCGCGCATGTCGCCGGCGGCACCAAGACGATCCGCGTCGGCGCCGGCGGCATCATGTTGCCCAACCATGCGCCGCTGGTGATCGCCGAGCAGTTCGGCACGCTGGCGGCGCTTTTTCCCGGCCGCATCGACCTCGGCCTTGGTCGTGCGCCCGGCACCGACATGCTGACGGCGCGGGCGCTGCGCCGTAACCTCGAAAGCGCCGACAATTTCCCGCAGGACGTGGTCGAGCTGATGGGCTATTTCCAGCCGGCAGAAGAAGGCCAGCGCATCCGCGCCGTGCCCGGCGAAGGCCAGACGGTTCCGGTCTGGATCCTTGGCTCCAGCCTCTACGGCGCGCAACTCGCCGCGCTGCTCGGCCTGCCCTACGCTTTCGCCTCGCATTTCGCGCCGGCCGAGCTAGACCAAGCGCTGGAGGTCTACCGCACGCGCTTCCAGCCCTCGGCTGAGCTCGACAAGCCCTATGTCATGCTCGGCCTCAACGTCTTTGCCGCACCGACGGACGCCGAGGCGAAGCTGCTGTTCACCTCGTTGCAGCAGGCCTTTGTCAACCTGCGCAGCGGCCGGCCCGGCCAGTTGCCGCCGCCGGTCGAGAATTACGACCGCGATCTCGACCCGATGGCGAAAAGCATGCTTGCCCAGGCGCTGTCCTGCGCCGTCGTCGGCTCGCCGGAAACGGTGCGCCAGGGCATCGACGCCTTCATTCGCCGCACCGGCGCCGACGAATTGATGGTGACCGCGCAGTGCTTCGATCACGCGGCGCGCGTGCGTTCCTTCGAGATTCTCGCCGACGTGCATAAAGCGATGTCGAAGGCGGCCTGATCCGAACCACGGCTTTTGCCTGACATATTCCTCTGCTAAGGGCGGGCGCCCGTCCCCAGCGAGAGCCTTCACGTGACCGACGATCTCGACGACCGCATGCATTTTGCCATCGACCTGGCGCGGCGCGCCGGCGAGCTGGCGCTGAAATATTTTCGCGACCTCGACAATTTGACCGTCGAGAGCAAGGGCCATCAGGACCTGGTTTCCGAGGGCGACCGCGAGGTCGAGCTGTTCATCCGCGCGGCAATCGCCGAAGCCTATCCGGACGACGGCATCGTCGGCGAGGAGCACGCGGCCGTGACCGGAACAACCGGTCATGTCTGGGTGATCGACCCGATCGACGGCACCGCAAACTTCGTGCGCGGCATTCCCGCTTGGTGCGTGGTGATTGCCTGCGCCAGGGATGGCGAGACGATCGTGGGCGTCACCCATGAGCCCTCGACCGACGAGACGTTTTACGGCCGCCGCGGCGGCGGCGCCTTCGTCAACGGTAAGCCGATCAAGGCCAGCAATGCGGCCTCGCTTTCCGAGGGCTCGGTCGGCACCGGGCTTTCCAACCGCGCCTCGACTAAGAATGTCGTCGTGCTCATCACCCTGATCATGGCCGAGGGCGGCGTCTTCTACCGCAATGCCTCGGGCGCGCTGATGCTTGCCTATGCGGCTTCCGGCCGGCTGCTCGGCTATCTCGAGGAGCACATGAACGCCTGGGATTGTCTCGCCGGCATGCTGCTGGTCGAAGAGGCCGGCGGCACGGTGATGAAAGCGGACCCCAAGACCGTGATCGGCAAGGGCACCCAGGTGATCACCGGCGGCAAGCACATTTTCCCCAGGCTGCAACTGCTCTGCGAGACCTCGTTCGGACCTACGCGCTGACGGTCTGCACGATCGCGCCCAGCGGCCGGCAGGAATTGCGGATCATCAGTCGGCCCTTGAGGACAAGCTTGCGTGGCGGCGCGTCGCGGTTGCCGGCCAGCCGGTCGAGCAAAAGGTTCGCCGCCTGCTCGCCGATCGCCTGGACCGGCTGCGCCACGGTGGTCAATTGCGGCACGAACACATCCGACCACGGAAAATCGTCGAAACAGGCGACCGAAATGTCCTCGGGGCAGGACAGGCCGATATCGCGGATCGCCTTCATGGTGCCGATCACCATCGGGTTGTTGGCCGAGAAGACGGCGGTCGGCCGGTCGTGGAGCGACAGGAGTTGCATCGACGCGTTGTAGCCGTCGACCTCGTGGAAATTGCCGTGACGAACCAGCTCGCTCTCGAATGGCAGGCCGGCGGCCTGCAGCGCCTCGCGGTAGCCGGTCATGCGGCCATGCATGGGGGATATGTCGGATGTTCCGGTGATGTAGCCGATACGCCGGTGGCCGAGGTGGACCAGATAGGTGATGGCGTCGAACACGGCGCGCTGGTTGTCCAGCACCACCGCATCGGTGTCGACGCCTTCGCAGAGGCGATCGAGCAGCACCACCGGCACATTGGCGTCCTCGACGATGCGCTTCAAAATGCCGCCGTCGCCGACGCGCGCCACGATCAGCCCGTCGACCATGCGGTCGAGCAGCAGGCGGATCTGCTCGTCCTGCGTGTTCAGGTCCTCATCCGTGCAGCACAGCATGACGGCATAGCCGGCGCGGTCGAACGCCTGCTGGATGACCGAGACGACATCGGTGAAGAACGGGTTGGTGATATGTGGCACGGTCAGGCCGATGGTCCGCGTAGTGCCCATCTTCAGGCTGCGGGCAATGGCGTTGCGCTTGTAGCCGATGTCGCGGATCGCCTGCGCGATACGCTGACTGAGCTCGGGACTGACGGTCGCGGTGCCGTTGATCAGCGCCGACACGGTGGCCACCGACACGCGCGCCGCCTCCGCTACGTGCAGCATGGTCGGCGCCGTGGATTTCCGCTGCTTTTTCTGCCCGGGTACTGTCATTTTCGAAACGTTTAGTCGCCCCTGTTTGGCTAAGCCTACGTAAATCCGGCGTTTCTCGCAAGAATTGAAATGCATCAATCCTCGGTTACCAGATATGCGCTTGACACATTCGAAACGTTTCGATTAGCGTTCGAGCAGTCGACGACGACGGAGGGAGGCCGTCTTTTGTCATGCAGCGCGCTGACCCCAACACGACAGGGCCCATCACGACGGGGAATGTGGCGGCCGACGGTCCGGCCGTCGTTCTGAGCGCGACCGGTATTTCCAAGCGATTCGGCGGCATCACGGCGCTGTCCGACGTCGGCCTGGAGCTGCGGCGCGGCGAAGTGCATGCGCTGATGGGCGAGAACGGCGCCGGCAAGTCGACGCTGATGAAAATCCTCTCGGGCGTCTATACCGATTACGAAGGCGGAGTCGCCATCGACGGCCGGCCGGTCCATTTTACCGGCGTTCGCGACGCCGAGGATTCCGGCATCGCCATCATCCACCAGGAGCTCAACCTCGTCCCCGAGCTCAGCGTCGCCGACAACATCTTCCTCGGCCGCGAGAAGCTGATCGCCGGGCTGGTCGTCGACCGCAAGGCGAGCAGCCGCACTGCCAGCGCGCTGCTGCAGCGGCTGGGCATCGAGCTCGATCCGGAAGCGCGCGTCGGCACGCTGAGGGTGGGCGAGCAGCAACTGGTGGAGATCGCCAAGGCGCTGTCGAAGTCGGCGCGCATCCTGATCATGGACGAGCCGACCTCGGCGCTTTCGCCGGCCGAATGCGAGAGGCTGTTCCGTATCATCCGCCAGCTCGCGACAAGCGGCGTCGCGATCGTCTACATCTCGCATCGCATCGACGAGGTGATGCATCTGGCGAGCCGGGTGACGGTTCTGCGCGACGGACGCCATGTGCTGACGCGGGACATGACAGGACTGGACGAAGACGCCATCATCTCGGCCATGGTCGGGCGCGACCTTCTGGCTTCCTCCGGCCACGAACGCGGCCCCGGCGGCAATGTGGCGCTCTCGGTCAGGGATCTGTCGCTTTCGAAGCCCGACCGGCATGGCTGGCGCACGGTGATCGATGGCGTCGGTTTCGACCTCGCCGCCGGCGAGATCCTCGGCATCGGCGGGCTGCTCGGCTCGGGCCGCACCGAAATCCTGGAGGCGATCTTCGGCTCCAGCGATGGCCGCACCGGCGGCGAGATCCGGCTCGACGGCGCGCCGGTCGACATCGGCTCGCCGCGCGATGCCCGCCGGCTCGGCATCGCTTTGGTGACCGAAGACCGCAAGACGCAGGGCCTGCATCTCAAGGCCTCGATCACCGACAATGTCGCCTTGCCGCTGGTCGGCGCGTTGGCGCGCTTCGGGCTGCGCTCGCGCTCGGGCGAGCAGGGCCTGGCGCGAGAGGCGGTGAGCGCGCTCGGCATACGCTGCGAAAGCATCGAGCAGGCGGCCGGCACGCTGTCCGGCGGCAACCAGCAGAAGGTGGTGATCGGCAAGTGGCTCGCGACGCGGCCGCGCGTGCTTCTGCTCGACGAGCCGACGCGCGGCATCGATGTCGGCGCCAAGCGCGAAATCTACGACCTGATCTTCAAGCTGGCAGGCGACGGGCTGGCGATTGCCGTGATCAGCTCCGAACTGCCCGAGCTTCTGCATCTCGCCGACCGCATCCTGGTCATGGCGGAGGGCCGCCAGCGCGGAATTCTTTCCCGCGCGGAAGCCAGCGAGGAGGCGATCATGCGGCTTGCCGCGCCAAGACGCTCAGCGAGACCTGCCGCATGAACCTCATCAGCCTTCTCTCCCGAACCAAGCTTTACTGGGGGCTGATCGCCATCTTCCTGATCGGCGTGTTCGGATCGCCGATCAGCTCCAAGGGCAACAACATCTTTCTGTCCTACGGCAATCTGCTCGACGTGCTGCGCCAAGTGTCGACCACCGGCCTGATCGCCACCGGGATGACCGCGGTGATCCTGACCGGCGGCATCGATCTTTCCGTCGGCTCGCTGATGGCGATCTGCTCGGTCGTCTGCGCCATGCTTTTGACCGTGCCAGGCTTCACGCCGTCTGCGGCGCTCGGCGTGCCGACGGTCGCGCTGGTCGCTCTGTGCCTCGGCGCCCTCGCCACGCGCTTCATCCTGCTCAACATCGAGAAGTCCCGCGCCGGCGCGGAAGCCGGCCGCGACGTGCGGCTGGACAAGGCGCGCGGACTGGTCATTCCGGGCGTCGTCGGCGTGATCCTGTGCTGCCTCTCGCTGTGGTACCTGCTGCCGCAGGTCGAGACCAAGTTCGGCGTGCTCGGCGTGCTTCTGGCGGCGCCCTGCGTCGGCCTTTTGTTCGGCACCATCAACGGCTTCATCATCGTCGCCGGGCGGTTGCAGCCGTTCATCGTCACGCTTGCGATGATGGTGACGGCGCTTGGCATCGCCAGGCTGACGGCCGGCCAGAACAACGCCGTGCTGCCGGTCTATACCGGCTCCAACGCCACCGCCGAATTCGAGGTCCTGCGCTCGCTGGTGTTCGGCATCGTGCCGATGCCCGGCCTGTTCTTCCTCGGCGCGATCGTGATCTACGGCGCGGTGCTGCGCTTCACGCCCTTCGGCCGCTATGTCTATGCGATCGGCGGCAATGAGGAGGCGGCACGGCTTTCGGGCATCGCCGCCGGGCGCGTCAAGATCGTCACCTATGCCGTGTCGGGCCTGCTCGCCGGCATCGCGGCGGTGCTCTACGTGGCGCAATACCGGCAGGGCAAGCCGGATGCCGGCGCCGGGCTGGAGCTCGACGCCATCGCCGCCGTGGTCATCGGCGGCACCAGCCTGATGGGCGGGCGCGGCAGCCTGATCGGCACCTTCTGCGGCGTGCTGATCTTCGGGCTGCTCTCCAACATCCTGCAGCTGCACAACATCAATTCGAACCTTCAGCTGGTGCTGAAGGGGGCGATCATCATCGGCACCGTGCTCGTGCAGGAGCGCAACGCCGGCGACCTTCTAAGCTATCTGCGCCTGCCCGGCGGACGGACGGCGCAAAAGGAAACGGCCGCAGCCAAGCGGCCGTCACAGGAGACCTCGTCTCTATAATCCGGAGGAAACAGGACCATGAAACGACGTGATATGCTGAAGCTCGCCACCTTCGCGGCGGCACTTCTGACGACCACCGCGCTCTTTTCCGGCAACCATGCCTTTGCCCAGAACAAGAAGTGGAAGATCGGCTTCTCGCAGGTGACGACCATCGAACCCTGGCGCGCCCAGTTCAACAAGGACATCATCGCGGAAGCCGCCAAGCACCCCGAAGTCGAGCTGATCATCACCGATGGCGAGGACAAGACCGAAAAGCAGGTCGCCGATGTCGAGAACCTGATCCGCCAGGAAGTCGACGCGCTGCTGGTGTCACCGAAGGAATCGGCAGGTCTCACTGGCGTGGTGCAGCAGGCGATCGACGCCAAGATCCCGGTCTTCGTGCTCGACCGCAATGTCGAAACCAAGGACTACACCCAGTTCGTCGGCGGCGACAACGCGCTGATCGGCCGGGCGGCGGGCGAATATGCCGTCGAGCTTCTCGGCGGCAAGGGCAAGGCGGCCGGTAATGTCGTCGAGATCTGGGGCGGCATGGGCACGCAGCCGGCGCATGACCGCCATGACGGTTTCCATGAATTCACCGACAAGGAGCCGGGCATCAAGTACCTGCTCGACCAGCAGTCGGGCGACTGGAAGCAGGACCAGGCCTATAACATCATGGCCAACGCGCTGAAGACCAACGAGAAGATCGATCTCGTCTACGGGCACAACGACCCAATGGCCTACGGCGCCTATCTCGCCGCCAAGGATGTCGGCCGCGAGAAGGACATCAAGTTCATCGGCATCGACGGCCTGCCCAACGAAGGCGTGCAGATGGTGAACAAGGGCGAACTGACGGCGACCTTCACCTATGTCACGCCGGGCGCCGAGGGTCTGCGCCAGGCAATCAAGTTCCTGAACGGCGAGAAGGTCGAAAAGACCATCACGCTGCCGACGGAAAAGATCACCAAGGAAAATGCCGCCAAGATCCTCAAGGACAACGGGCTCTAAGCGCGGAATCCCCCTACCGGGCGAACGAGTCCGGGAGGGGGATTCTCCTCGAGCGCCGGGCGCTCCTCAACTCTTGTCGCCAGGGCGGCAGCGCTGATTTTCCGTTCTTTCGCGACCGAAAGTCACGTCCGCCGGGGCACACCTTGCCCCTGCCGGACGGAAAATCCGCGCGTCGCCGGCGGCATCGATTTTGAAAAAACGAGCCGGAACAAGGCGATAGCGCCGTCTCACGCCGATCCCGCCGCAACCGGCGGTGGTCGCTTCCCGACTCCAGTCGAGACAATGGACAGCTTGCGCAGAATGCTTGCGCCCCGTGTCGGCTGTTCTTATATACGCGCCAAGCCGTTCGGCCCCGAAAAGCGGGACCGGGACGGGATTTCTTATGAACAGGGGCTTTCGTCGGAACGCCTTTTCAGGGTCCTGAGAGCCTGCTTAGAGGAGAGACTAGAACAATGGCAAAAGTTATCGGTATCGATCTCGGCACTACCAATTCCTGTATCGCCATCATGGATGGTAAGGACCCCAAGGTAATCGAGAACGCTGAAGGCGCGCGCACGACGCCTTCCATCGTCGCCATCTCGAATGACGGCGAACGTCTCGTCGGCCAGCCGGCCAAGCGCCAGGCGGTCACCAATCCGGAAAACACCATCTTCGCGGTCAAGCGCCTGATTGGCCGCCGCTATGACGACCCGGTGACGGAGAAGGACAAGAAGCTTGTCCCTTACAAGATCGTCAAGGGCGACAACGGCGACGCGTGGGTCGAGGCCGGCGGCAAGAAGCAGTCGCCCAGCCAGATCTCGGCCATGATCCTGCAGAAGATGAAGGAAACGGCGGAAGCCTATCTCGGCGAGAAGGTCGAGAAGGCGGTGATCACCGTTCCGGCCTATTTCAACGACGCCCAGCGCCAGGCGACCAAGGACGCCGGCAGGATCGCCGGCCTCGAGGTGTTGCGCATCATCAACGAGCCGACGGCCGCGGCACTCGCCTATGGCCTGGAGAAGAAGGACGGCAAGACCATCGCCGTCTATGACCTTGGCGGCGGCACCTTCGATATTTCGGTGCTCGAAATCGGCGACGGCGTGTTCGAGGTGAAGTCGACCAATGGCGACACCTTCCTCGGCGGCGAAGACTTCGACATGCGCCTCGTCGAGTACCTGGCGGCCGAGTTCAAGAAGGAACAGGGCATCGACCTGAAGAACGACAAGCTTGCCTTGCAGCGCCTCAAGGAAGCCGCGGAAAAGGCCAAGATCGAGCTGTCGTCGACGACGCAGACCGAGATCAACCTGCCCTTCATTACCGCCGACGCCAGCGGCCCGAAGCACCTGACGATGAAGCTGACCCGGGCCAAGTTCGAGCAGTTGGTCGACGACCTCGTCCAGCGCACCATCGAGCCCTGCAAGGCGGCGCTCAAGGATGCCGGCCTGAAGGCCGCCGAGATCGACGAAGTGGTTCTGGTCGGCGGCATGACCCGCATGCCCAAGATCCAGGAGATCGTGAAGCAGTTCTTCGGCAAGGAGCCGCACAAGGGCGTCAACCCGGATGAGGTCGTGGCACTCGGCGCCGCCATCCAGGCCGGCGTGCTGCAGGGCGACGTCAAGGACGTCCTGCTGCTCGACGTGACGCCGCTGTCGCTGGGCATCGAGACGCTGGGTGGCGTGTTCACCAGGCTGATCGAGCGCAACACGACGATCCCGACCAAGAAGAGCCAGACCTTCTCGACCGCCGAGGACAGTCAGTCGGCGGTGACGATCCGCGTCTTCCAGGGCGAGCGCGAAATGGCGGCCGACAACAAGATGCTCGGCCAGTTCGACCTGGTCGGCATCCCGCCGGCGCCGCGCGGCGTGCCGCAGATCGAGGTCACCTTCGACATCGACGCCAACGGCATCGTCAACGTCTCGGCCAAGGACAAGGGCACCGGCAAGGAGCACCAGATCCGCATCCAGGCTTCGGGCGGTCTGTCCGACGCCGACATCGAGAAGATGGTGAAGGACGCCGAGGCCAATGCCGAGGCGGACAAGAAGCGCCGTGGCCTCGTCGAGGCACGCAACCAGGCGGAAGCGCTGGTGCATTCGTCCGAGAAGTCGCTCAAAGAGTATGGCGACAAGGTCTCGGAGGCTGACCGCGCCGCGATCGCCGACGCCATCGCCGCGCTGAAGGCCGCGGCCGAAGGCGACGACGCGGCCGATATCGAGGCCAAGTCGCAGTCGCTTGCCGAAGCTTCGATGAAGCTCGGCCAGGCCATGTACGAGGCCTCGCAGAAGGAAGCGGCCGAAGCCGACGCCAAGGCGGATGCCGCCAAGGATTCGGACGTGGTCGACGCCGACTTCGAGGAAATCGACGAAGACGACGACAAGAAGAAGTCGGCCTGAGCCGGCTGGCGGCGTATAAGTGCAAAAGCCCGGCACAAAGCCGGGCTTTTTTGCAACCTTCGTTGAAAAAGTACGGGCCTGTCCGAAAAAGTGACGGAAAAACGCGGAGCGAGCCCGGCTTAGTACTAGCATCCGGGAAGCATCGCTCCTAAATCCAAGAACGTGCCGGCAACGTCGCCAACAATGCTTGAAGACATTGAGCATCCGGACAGCGGGAAAAAATGAAAGCTGATTTCTACGAAACGCTGGGCGTGCAAAAAGGCGCCGACGAAAAGGAACTCAAGAGCGCTTTCCGCAAGCTCGCCATGCAGTTCCATCCCGACCGCAACCCCGGCGACGGTGCCTGCGAGCACAAGTTCAAGGAAATCAACGAAGCCTACGAGACGCTGAAGGATCCGCAGAAGCGCGCCGCCTATGACCGCTTCGGCCACGCCGCCTTCGAGCAGGGCGGCATGAACGGCGCCGCGCACGGCTTTGGCGCCGGCGGTTTCGCCGATATCTTCGAGGATATTTTCGGCGACATGATGGGCGGCCGGCAGCGCCGTTCTTCCGGCGGCCGCGAACGCGGCGCCGACTTGCGCTACAACATGGAAATCACGCTGGAAGAAGCGTTCTCCGGCAAGACGGCGCAGATCCGCGTGCCGGCCTCGATCTCATGCTCGGAATGCTCCGGCAGCGGCGCCAAACCCGGAACGCAGCCGGCGACCTGCTCGATGTGCCACGGCCACGGCAAGGTGCGCGCAACGCAGGGCTTCTTCTCGATCGAGCGCACCTGCCCGCAATGCCAGGGCCGCGGCCAGACGATCAAGGACCCTTGCCCGAAATGCGCCGGACAGGGTCGCGTCACCGAGGAGCGCTCGCTGTCGGTCAACATTCCGGCCGGCATCGAGGACGGCACCCGCATCCGGCTTGCCAATGAGGGCGAGGCCGGCCTGCGCGGCGGACCGTCCGGCGACCTCTACATCTTCCTGGCGGTGAAGCCGCATGAATTCTTCCAGCGCGACGGCGCCGATCTCTATTGCAAAGTGCCGATCTCGATGACGACGGCAGCCCTTGGCGGCTCCTTCGAGGTCGCCACGCTCGACGGCACCCAGACCAAGGTCAAGGTGACGGAAGGCACGCAGAACGGCCGCCAGTTCCGCCTCAAGGGCAAGGGCATGCCGGTGCTGCGCCAGCCCAATGTCGGCGACCTCTATATCCAGACGGCGGTCGAGACGCCGCAGAACCTGACGCGCCGGCAGCGCGAGCTGCTGGAAGAGTTCGAGCAGCTGTCCTCGAAGGACAACTCGCCCCAGTCGAGCGGCTTTTTCGCGCGCATGAAGGACTTTTTCGAGTCGTTCGGCGAGGGCTGATCCCGCCGCCTGTTGAACAAAGAGCATTGGCTGGCAGCGCCCGCTGGCGCACTTCCCAAGCGTCATCAACACCTTATGCCAGATTGACGCCTTGCCTTGTCCCACCTACCTGCTAAGTAGCGGGTCGGGGAGCGTTGAGGAGAGCTCGCATGGCACGTAGTCCCGGGTTGCGCAAAGCGCTGGCGGAAAAGTTCGACGACGAGCTGAAGTTCTTCAAAGGCTGGATCGACAAGCCGAAAGCGGTCGGTTCGATCGTTCCGACAAGTTCCATCACCGCCCGCAAGATGGCTTCGATCGTCAATCCGAGATCGGGCCTGCCGGTATTGGAAGTCGGGCCCGGCACCGGCGTCATCACCCGCGCCATCCTTGCCCAGGGCGTGAAGCCCGAAAACCTCTATGCGGTCGAATATTCCACCGACTTCGTGCGCCATCTGCGCCGGCTCTATCCCGGCGTCAACGTGATCGAGGGCGACGCCTTCAATCTGAACGCCACGCTCGGCGACCGAAGCGGCATGGTGTTCGATTCGGTCGTCTCCGGCGTGCCGCTGCTCAATTTCCCGGTCGCCCAGCGCATCGCCTATATCGAAAGCCTGCTCGACCGCATTCCGCATGGACGGCCGATCGTGCAGCTGACTTACGGCCCGCTATCGCCGATCCCGGCCGGGCGCGGCGACTACACGGTCGAACATTTCGATTTCATCATCCGCAACATCCCGCCGACGCAGCTTTGGATCTATCGGCGCAAGGCGCATTAGATGAGTAGGGAGTAGGCAGTAGGCAGTAGGCAGTAGGCAGTAGGAAATCGAGCCGCTCATTCCCCTACTGCCTACTGCCTACTGCCTACCCCCTACTGCCTATTCCCTGTTTCCTCATCCAGCCGTTGATTTGGATGGCCTCTGGCTATACCTGTCCGGGTGCAAGGGTGGCCAATGGCAGTGATCCCAAGAATCCTCGTCTTCGCGGGCTCGGTCCGGACCGGCGCTTTCAGCGGCCGGACCGCCGACGTCGCGCAGAAAGAACTCGCCATGCAGGGCGCGGAGGTGACGCGCATCTCGCTCGGCGACTATCCGCTGCCGATCATGGACGAAGACCTGGAAAAGGAAAAAGGCATCCCCGAGAACGCCGTCAAGCTCGGCCGTCAGATCGCGGCGCATGATGGCTTGCTGATCGCGACGCCGGAATATAACGGCTCGATCCCGCCGCTCTTGAAAAACTCGATCGACTGGGTGAGCCGAAACCGGCGTGACGGCAGCCGTTCCTTCAGGCCGCTTTACGGCAAGCCCGTGGGCCTCTGCTCCTCTTCCGAGGGCAAGTTCGCCGGCATACGCTGCATCAACCATCTGCGCGCGGTGCTGGTGCGCTGCCAGATGGAGGTGATCACGCCGGAATGCTCGATTGCCGGTGCCGACGAAGCTTTCGCCGAGGACGGACAATTCAGGGACGCCAGACTACACCAATCGATGGAGCGCCTATGCCGCACACTGATCGAAACCTCGCGCATGATGTCCACCCGGATCGAGGCGTGATGCATTTCGCGGAGGCCGACACCATGCGCGACCGGCTGATCGTCGGGCTCGACCTGCCGACGCTGAGGGAAGCCGAGAAGGCGGTGCGCGAGCTCGAAGGCAGCGTTTCCTTCTACAAGATCGGCTATCAGCTCGCCTTCGCCGGCGGGCTGGATTTCGCGCGCGAACTTGCCGGCGGCGGCACCAAGGTGTTCCTCGACATGAAGCTGCTCGACATCGACAACACGGTGGCCAAGGGCGTCGAGAACATCGTCAGGATGGGCATGACGATGCTGACGCTGCATGCCTATCCCAAGGCCATGAAAGCAGCGGTCGAGGCGGCCAAGGGCAGCGATCTGTGCCTGCTCGGGGTGACGGTGCTGACGTCGATGGACGAGCAGGACATGATCGACGCCGGCTATGAATACGACCCGCACACGCTGGTGCTCAGGCGCTCCGAGCAGGCACTGCATGCCGGCATGGGCGGCATCGTCTGCTCGGCGGAGGAGGCTGAAGCGGTGCGCCGGATCGTCGGCCCCGACATGGCGGTGGTGGCGCCGGGCATCCGGCCATCAGGCAGCGACCATGGCGACCAGAAACGCGTGGTGACGCCGGCGCAGGCAATTCGCAACGGCTCGAGCCACCTCGTCGTCGGCCGGCCGATCGTCGCGGCGCCGGACCGCCGCGCCGCGGCAGCGGCGATACTCGCCGAAATGCAATCGGCCTGAGGACCAGTTCTGAAACTCTACTTTCAGAACCGGTCCTCGCTGGGCACAAACAGGAGAAGACGAATGCCAAAGGGATATTGGATCGCTCGTGTCGATGTGCGCGATCCGGAGGGCTACAAGGACTATGTCGCCGCCGCGAAGCTCGCCTTCGACCGCTTCGGCGTGAAGTTCCTGGCGCGTGGCGGCGAGCATGAAAAGGCCGAAGGGCCTGGACGCGCCCGCAACGTCATCATCGAGTTCGAGTCGTTTGCGGCGGCGCATGACTGCTACCACTCGCCGGAATACCAGCGTGCCGTCGCCATCCGCCAGAAAGTGGCCGACGGCGAGATCGTGCTGGTCGAGGGCGTTTAGTTCGTCGCGGGCAGGAATTGGCAGATCGGCTGTTGCTGCGTTGGCACGTTGGAGATTAGCCGAAACGCCCATCGCTTCGTCATTCTTGGGCGGAGCGGGAAGCGAAGCGTACCGCGCAGACCCAGGGATCCATGCCGTGACGCATGAGCGCTGCCGCGATGCAGAATTCTGCTCCGCTGGATCCTAAGATAGAGGTAACGGCATGGATTCCAGGGTCTGCGCGCGTCGCTTCGCTCCTTGCTCCGCCCTGGAATGACGAAGTCGTCAGGTCTCAGCCAATCATGAAGGTCACGACGTCAACCTATTGGCCGCCGTCTCGGCCATCGCGTCGGCAAGGCTCATGCCCCATTGCCTGCGGCAATAGTCGCGAAAATCGAAGCAAGGCAGGCCCGGACAGACTTCGAACTCGATGAGGTGGACGGTATCGTCGGCCTCGACCCGGAAATCGATGGAAAAGACGTCCCGCAAGCCAAGGCCGCCGATCAGCCTTTGCGCAATGGCGCGGATTTTCCGGTCCGCGGCCGGCTGGCTCGAGCCGACAGGCTCGAGTTCCGGCTCGGCGTAGGTTCCGGCGTCCTTCGCGGCCTGGCCGGTTTCGCCATAGAGCGCCATCGAGTCGGCCATGGTCTGGAAATCGCCGCCGGAATCGACGAAGAAAATACCGAGCGCCTCGACGCCGGTTTCCTTCTTCAGGCCGAGGAAGCTCGCCCGCACATTGCGGCCGGCGACATAGGGCTGGACGACGACATCGTCGCGATAGTGGGAAAAGACACGCCGGCTAAGTTCCAGCGCGTGGCCGAGTTCGGTGATACGCGAATCCGGCCAGATGCCGATCTTGGCGCCAAGCCGGTTCGGCTTGACGAACCAGCCGGCGGACGAGGCCGGCGGCTCGACCAGCCATTCGCCATCGCGCGCAAAACCGGCCGGCGGCACCGGCAGGCCGAGCGCACCGAGGACCGCGCCGGAGCGGAACTTGTCCTGGCAGAGCGCGAACAGCGCATCATCGGCGCCGACCGTGCGCAACCCGTTCAGCCGCGCCATCGCGGGTGCTGCGCCGCCGCGGAAATAGGCGATGCCGTCGGTCAGCGTCCAAACCAGCGTCGTGTCCGGATCGGCTTTCGCCAGCACCGGCGCCGCATTGTCGAGCTCGACAGCCATGAAGGCGACGCCGCGCTTCTCGCTGGCGACCGCCAGCATACCAAACTCAGGCGCCAGATCGGTCGACTGCGCCAGATAGGACGAAATCTCGGCGGCGCGCTCCGCCGGGAACCCGTCGGCGACAAGCCGATCAAAGCAGGCCTTTTCCGGCTCATAGACAAGGATCAGCGTCGGCTGCGGCATCGAATGCTCCGGGCGAAATCAGGCGCTTACCATCGCATGGCCGGAGCGATGGGCTTGCGGGAAACCGACCGGGCCGGGGCGGTTGCGCGACAGTCGGAGCAACTCCAGAGTGCGCCGCGGTTGGGCCCGGTGGCTTCGCCGTAAGCTTCCGTCCGGAATTGCCTGAACCCCAGCGATCAGGCGATCAGCACACGCGGCTCGAAGCGGCCTTTGACCGGGATATCGAGCAGGAAGGTCATGCCGGCCTGCGGATCGAGAGCGCGCTGCTTCTCATCCTTGCCCTTCCAGGCCGATGTCACCGCGATGCGGTCGGCCTTCTGGCCGACGAAGGCCGGGCAAGAAGCCTGCGTGACCGGCATCGCGATCTCGCGCAGCAGCGTGCCGTCCGGCGCATAGGCCTTCACCGCCCTGCCGCCCCAGACGGCATTCCACAGCACGCCGTCGCGGTCGACGACCGAGCCGTCGACATAGCCTTTCGAGGAGCGATGGTCGACGAACACCTTTGGCTCGCCTTCCGGCAGGCCGGTCGCCGGATCGCAGGCGACGCGCATCAGAAGCCCGGTCGAGGTATCGGTGTAGTAGGCGATCGTCCCATCCTCGGAAAAGCAGATCGAATTGGAAACGGTGATGTCGGAAAACAGCCGGCGCAGCTCGCCCTTGAAGAACCAGTAGATCGAGCCGGCGCCCTTGCCCTCGGCCTTGCCCATCGTTCCAGTCCAGAAGGCGCCGCAGGGATGGACGCGGGAATCGTTGGAGCGCGTGAGCGGATTGTCGGCCTCGATCGGCGTGTGCAGCGTCAGCTTGCCGGTCTTCACGTCCCTGACCTGCAAGCCGATCTCGGTGGCGATGAGTTGGCGATCGGCGTCGATGACGGCGATGGCGCTGGCCATCAGGCCGAGATCATGAATTTTCAGGGCACCGGCGAGCGGCTTTTCCAGAAGCTTGCCGTTGACAATGTCGAACCAGAACAGCGTGTCTGTGGCGGGATCGTAGCTCGGACCTTCGCCGAGCTCGCAGATATGGTCGCTGAAGATCGAAACGCCGTCCATCATGCTACTCCGAAGGCTTGGTCCCAGGCCGCGACCGCGGCGCGGGCGCGCTGCGCCACATCCTCCACACTGGCGCCTGGCTTATAGAGGCTCGACCCAAGCCCGAAGACGCTGACGCCGACCGCCTTGTAGCCGGCAAAGTCCTTGTCGGAAACGCCGCCGACGGCGCCGATCAGCGTCGTCGCCGGCAGCACGGCGCGAATGGCCGCGATGCCGCTCGATCCAAGCACGCTTGCCGGGAAAAACTTGAGGGCGGAGGCGCCGAGCCGGATCGCCTGGAAGGCCTCGGTGGGCGTGAACACGCCGGGCATGGTCACCATGCGGTGGTGCTTGGCGCGGCCCATGACCTCGGCATCGATGTTGGGGCTGACCAGCAGGCGCCCGCCGGCCTTGTGCAAGGCGTCGACATCCGCCCCCGTCAGCACCGTGCCGGCGCCAATCAGCGCCGTTTGCGGAAGCGCCTTGACCAGATCGGCGATGGAGAGGAACGGCTCCGGCGAATTGAGCGGCACCTCGATCGCCTCGATGCCGGCATCATGGATCGCCCGGCCGATCGCCACCGCCTCGGAAGGCTTCAAGCCGCGCAGGATGGCGACAAGGCCGCGCTTGAGCTTCGGAAACGCCGCGGTCTGGATCGCTGCCGTCTGGGTCGCCGCGGTCTGGGTCATGGGGCGTCTCCTATCATGCCGTTCTCGCGCGCCGCCTCGACAAGGCCGGCGCGCACCGCTTCATCGGCGTCCACGGTGCGAAAGGCAAGGCCGGCAAGGTCGAGCGCCGCCCCGTAAAGCGTGGCCAGCGCGCCGGACGCGATCAGCGCCACCGGCGCATCGCTGGCGCCATAGCGGCGCCTTGCCGAGGCTATCTCGCCGCCGATCAAAAGTCCTGACAGGCATGCCGCCGCATCGTTGGGCTGCAGACCCTGCAAGAGCCCGGCGGCGCGGATGGCGAACAGCTTCGAGGTGACGTCGCCGCCCTCGCCCAATGCCCGCTCGCACCATTGGCGGAAGAACGGGCTGTCCGCGGCAACCGGCGCAGGATGCTCGCCCAGCGAATGTTTCAAGATCGAATGCGCGGCGAGCACCGAGTAGAGCTCGCCGGTCGGCCAGGTGCCGAAGCCTACGACCGCGCCGTCCTCGGCCGCGACCCATTTCGAATGCGTGCCCGGCATGCAGACGAGGTGGCGCCCCTTTGCCGGCAAACCGGCGCCGGCAAGCTGGGTTTCCTCGCCGCGCATGACATCGGGCGCGTCGGTCAGGCGCTGGGCAAGGCCGGGCACGATGCGGATGTCGCGGCTCTGGCCCTCGATGCGGGCGGCACCGCGCAAAATGGCGCCGATCGGCGCCGGCACGGTGACGTAAGGCGCCTCGATCCAGCCTTGCCGGGAACCAGCCATGCCGCAAATGATGACCGGCAGCGTTTCAGGCGCGCCCATGGCGGCAAGGTGGCCTTCCAGCACCTTGGCAAAGCCTTTTTCACGGGCGGTGATCAGCCCGTCGTCGCCGCGCCGCTCGGCAAGCACCTTGCCCGAGCTGTCGATCAGCCAGGCCCGGAGCCGCGTCGTGCCCCAGTCGAGCGCGGCAATCGCGGGTGCCGAGCTCACAGGAAGCCTCCGTCGACGATCAGCATCTGGGCCGTCAGCATGCGCGAGGCATCCGATGCCAGGAACAGCACCGTGCCCACCATGTCGTCGGGCTGCATGACGTCCTTGATGCACTGCTTGGCGACATGGGCGGCGAGCCCCTCATCGGTGACCCAGAGCTCGCGTTGTCGTTCGGTGATGACCCAGCCTGGCGCCACCGCGTTGACGCGGATGCGGTCGGCGCCGAGCTTGCCGGCAAGGCCCTTGGTCAGGCCGAGTATGCCTGCCTTGGCCGCGGTGTAAGCCGGCATGTCAGGGTGGTTGATCAGATAGGAGGTGGAGGTGAAGTTGATGATCGAGCCGCCGCCGGCGCGCTTCATGCCGGGCGCCACCGCCTGCGCGGTGAAGAAATGCGGCCGCAGGTTGATGGCGAGGCTGTTGTCCCAGAACTCGACCGTGACGTCTTCCACCGCGTGGCCGTCGTCGAGCGCGGCGTTGTTGACCAGCGTCGTGACATCGCCATGCGCTTCAGCCGCTTTTGCCGCGGCGGCGCGCAGCGCCTCGACGTCGCGCAGGTCGGCCCTAAGATAGAGCGGGCGGCGGTCAAGCTCCTTTTCCAGCCGGTCGGCCAGGGCCGTGCTGGACTTGTCGGCTATGTCGATGAAAGCGACCTTGGCGCCCTGCCGCATAAAACCTTCGGTCAGCGCCGCGCCGATGCCGGAACCGCCGCCGGTGATTAGCACCGAGGCGCCGTCGAGGTCGGCGAAACGCGCCGATGGCATCATGATTTCCATCTCCCTTTGGCCGGCGCGCATCCTAGCCAGACAAAGCGCGGGAGCAAGGAGAAACGTCGGATCTGCCGCCAAATGTCAGACAAATGATCGGCGCGCCGCTTAAACGGCGCAGCCGCCCCGGTCAGATCGCCTTGGCGTGCAGCGCGCCGCGATAGGAATCGCGCAGATAGCCGAGCGTGGCGTCGGCATCGGCCGGCTTGCCGAACAGATAGCCCTGCCCGCCGGCGCAGCCGAACTGGACGAGACGGTCGGCCTGCGCCTCGTCCTCGATGCCTTCGGCGACGACATCCATGCCGAGCCCCTCGCACATGGCGAGGATGGCGCGGATGATATGTTCCGATGGCCGGTCGTCGAGGATGGAGGAGACGAAGGCGCGGTCGATCTTGAGCTTGTCGAAATGGAATTCGCGCAGGCGGCCGAGCGACGACTGGCCGGTGCCGAAATCGTCGAGCGAGACGCGGATGCCGACGCGGCGCAGGTCCTCGACGATCTTCTGGGCCGAGGCCGGATCGTTCATCAGGCCGGTCTCGGTGATCTCGATCTCCAGCCGGCGCGGATCGAAGCCGGTGCGGTCGAGGATGGCCAGGATGTGCAGGCCGGTGTTCTGGTCGACGAGCTGAGACGGCGACAGGTTGAAGGACAGGAACAATTCCTTCGGCCAGCTGCGCGCCGCTTCGGTCGCCTTGCGCAGCACCAGCTGCGACAGCGGACCGATGATGCCGCGTTCCTCGGCGATCGGGATGAAGACGGATGGCGGTACGACGCCGAGGTCGCGGTCGGTCCAGCGCGCCAGGGTCTCGAAGCCGATGGTGCGGCGGCTGTTGAGGTCGACGATGGGCTGGAAATGCGGCTCGACCTCGCCGGCCGAGACGGCGCGCCGCAGCGCCTGCTCGATGCGGGTGACGCGCTTGGCCGCCTCCTCCATCTCGCGGGTGTAGACGACGACGCGGCCGCGGCCCGAGCGCTTGGCGTGATAGAGCGCGGTCTCGGCCTTGTTGATCAGGATCTCGGTGGTCTCGTCGCCGGAGTAGAACAACGAGCAACCGACCGAGGCCGAAAGCCTGGCGGTGCGCTCGCCGACATCATAGGGCGCCGACAATATCTCGATCAGCATGCGCGACGTCTCGGCCGCCTGCTCCTCCGAGAACACCATCGGATAGAGGAAGGCGAACTCGTCGGCGCCGATACGGCATACCGTGGAATAATTGTCCATCGAGGCGCGCAGCCGCATTGCCACCTGGATCAGGATGTCGTCGCCGGCCTTGTGGCCGAACAGGTCGTTGATCGGCTTGAAGCCGTCGAGGTCGAGGATGCCGACGGTGAAGGGCGCGGGATCGTCGGCGCGGTCGCTGATCAGGCGATCGACCTTGTCGAAGAAACGGCGATGGTTGCCAAGCCCGGTCAGCGCATCGGTGAACGCCAGATCGGTGTTTTCCTTACCTGGCTGACCGGTGCCAAACGTCGTTTGCATCATGCCTCTGTTCTGATGTCTGTATTTTCGGCCAGACTGGCAGCAAAGCGTTTAGGAAAAGTATCGGAAAATCGATTTTCCACCGGCCAAAAGGTTGCTTGCCTCGCCGGCAGCGGTTCAGCTTCGACAAGGAGGCTGATCTGCCTCGAATATTCGCTTATGCGTAATTTCTAATGGAAATGTCGAAGACTTTCCCTTTGGTTTGGCTTCTGGTTAAGCAATTCCGAGCGGAGAACGGCTCGCGCTCTTCGCTCGGATACCTTTAGCCGACTTGCCTGACGCGGTAGAGCTCGATCGGGCCGCCTTTGGTTTCACCGACCGGCTCGAGCCAATCCGGCACGCTGCCATGCAGCAGGCCGGCAAGGAAGCCCTGCGGCGCTTTCCGGGTCAGGATTTGGGTCTCGATGTTGCCCGGACAGATGGCGACGAGACCGACGCTATGCGCCTCGACGATCCGCCGTGCATCATCGGCCGAGCCGAGAAAGGCATCCAGCGCCAGGAGATTGCCGGCGACGTTGCGGTGATAGGGGCCGGCGAAAGCGCGATGGCCGCTATAAGCGAGCACCGACGCTCCGAGATTGGAGATGGTCAGCACGGTGGTGCCGGTCATGCCGGCGAGCGGCGCAAAGGTGGCCTTTCTCTCGCAAGTCCTGTCCATGGTGCCGCCGTCGGCGACAGCCGTGCCTTTGTCGAACGCCATCGAGGCGGCCGCGGCAACGCCTGTCCAGACCGGGTTGATCGAGACCAGCCACACGGCCGCCAGGCGCAGCGCCGCGCCGAGCGAAGAGCTGGTTTCGGCGCGGGCGCGCCATTTCGCGATCCACGCCGAGAGCGGAATGACCGCAAAAGCGATCGAGAAGGTCGTGCCGCGCACCTGCCAGGCGCCGACCGCGAAAGCGACGAAGAGCAGCGCTGCGACGAGGCTGTCCTGCCGGCGCCAGCCGCCGCGGCGCAAGTGCTGCGCCATCAGGATGATCGCGACCAGCGGCGTCGCGTAACGCGCCGCCACGCGCGCCGGATCGCGCACAAGCAGCGTGAACAGCGACTGGGCCTCGTCGATGTGGTCGAGCCACAGGTCCTTGAGGCGCGGGTCGAGGGAGGCGTAGGGCGCGGCGAGGCATTGCGGGAACAGCGCCGCCACGACCACGACGAGAACGACGCCCAGCGCAGCCAGCGACGCCAGCCTGCGATGCCAGCTGCGGGCGGCGGGTTTGGTCGAGGCGAGCGCCGCCAGCCCGATGCCGGCAATGGCCGCGACGACGAACTGCGCGACCGAAAAGGCATCGCACTGCGCCACGCCCCATGCGGAAGGCGAGACCGTGACGACGAGGACAAGCGCCGCGACGCCGGCGAAGCCGAGGCCGAAATCCCGGGCGATCGTCCGCTCGCCGGCATCGGCGACGAACAGCAGCGACACGCAAACACCGATGGTGGCGACGTAAGGCACTGTTTCCATGCCGACGGCGAGCGTCAGCGCGGCGCTCAGACCGGAAAACAGCGCCGCCCAGCGCCGCGCGGGCGCCTCGAGCAGCAAAGCCAGGCTCGCCATGGTGAGCATCAGCTGGACGTTATGGTGATCGAGCGCGCCGGTCGCGTAGATGCCGATGAAATAATAGCCAGCGCCACCGATCAGTATGGCGGGCAGCACCGCGCCGCCGCCGCCGAAGCTGCGCGCGGCACGGGCGGTGAAGAACAGCGTGCCGAAGAAAAGCAGCGCCGGCCACAGCACCTGCGCCACATCCTCGGCCAGCGGCCTGCTGCCGGTCAGCGCCGAGGCGGCAAGGACAATCGCGGCGATCGGCGCGTCGACCAGTCTCGACCAGTGCATGACGAAGCCGCCTTCCAGCCCCATCCGGTACTGGTGCAGGTCGAACCAGCCCTGGCCGGCAAGCAGGTCGCGGACCTCGACGAGGCGCAGCAGGTTGTCGTTGTCGCCGCCGGCATCGGTCAGCGGGCCAAAACCGCTCCATGCATCGATAGCGAGCGCGAGCAAGGCGGCAAGCAGCGCCAGCACGAGATCGGACTTCCAGGTGGCGGCGCCGTTCTCAGCTGTGCCCATTGCCGTAACCTTTGAAGGGAGAGGATAGGTTTAAACCTAGCCTTAACGGCTTCAATAAATAGTAAAGCGGCTCGACGGGCCGGCTTGAGGACGGCCGGAGGCTGGTCGGGCGCCCGGAGACAGACATGCCGCACGCAGTCCGCCACGAGCCGGTTATCGCCGTGCTCCTGCCTTGCTACAACGAGGAGCTGACGATCGGCGAGGTCGTGCGGCGTTTCCGCGAGACCCTGCCTTCGGCCGCGATCTATGTCTATGACAACAATTCCAAGGACCTCACGGCGCTGAAAGCCCGCGCCGCCGGCGCCAGCGTCGTGCGCGAGCCGCGCCAGGGCAAGGGCAATGTGGTGCGGCGCATGTTCGCCGACATCGATGCCGACATCTATGTGATGGCCGACGGCGACGGCACCTATGCGCCCGAAGATGCACCACTGCTGATCAACGTCCTGCAGACCGAACGCTCCGACATGGTGGTCGGCACCAGGCGCGGCGTGACGGACGATGCCGGCCGCAACGGCCACGCCTTCGGCAACCGCGTCTTCAACCGGCTCTACAAGGGCCTGTTCGGGACCGATTTCACCGATATCTTTTCCGGTTACCGGGTCTTTTCGCGACGCTTCGTCAAGAGCTTCCCGGCGGTTTCCGGCGGCTTCGAGGTCGAGACCGAAATGTCGGTGCACGCCTCACAGCTCAAACTGCCGGTGAGCGAGATGGCGCTCGACTATGGCCGCCGCCCGGAGGGCTCGTCTTCGAAATTGTCGACCTTTCGCGACGGCGCCAGGATCCTGTGGATGTTCGCCATGCTGATGAAGGAGACGCAGCCGCTGCGCTTCTTCGGCACGTTCGCGCTGTTCTTCCTGGCGGCCAGCATCGGCCTGATGATCCCGGTGCTGATCGAGTTCGCCCAGACGGGGCTGGTGCCGCGCATGCCGACCTGGGTGCTGTCGATCGGCATGCTGCTCCTGTCCATGCTCGCCATGATGACCGGGCTCATCCTCGATTCGGTGTCACGCGGCCGGGCCGAGCAGAAGCGCATCTTCTACCTGTCGATTTCCTCCGGCCGCGCCGAGCAGGCCCAGCCGAAGAGCGAGCCGGGCAAGGCCTCGCGGGCCGCGTAGTGAGCCGCCTCGCCCGCTTCGCTCTCACCGGCGGCATCGGCTTCGTCGCCGATGCGGCAGCGCTGTGGCTGCTGCTTTCCACCACGCCGCTCGGCGCGCTCTCGGCGCGCGTGCTGTCGATCGGCTTCGCGCTCTGCGTCACCTGGCAGATCAACCGCCATCTGACTTTCGCGCCGTCGAGCCGGGGCATGGCGCGGGAAGGCGCGCGCTATGGCGGCGTCGGCATCGCTACCAGCATCGTCAATTATCTGGTCTATTGCGCGCTGCTCTTCGCGCTGCCGGCCCTGCCGCCGCTCGTTGCCCTTGCCGTCGCCTCGATCATCGCCATGACGCTGTCCTTCCTCGGCTATTCTCGCCTGGTCTTCGACCGCTAGCGTCTGCACCAAGCGAGCACGATTGGCAGACGCCGCCGATTTCCTTATATCGACGGCACGCAGGATCGCTGGAGACCGCCAATGCCGCTGAAGATCGCCGTCCAGATGGACCATGTCTCCACCGTGTCGATCGCCGGCGACACCTCCTTCGCGCTGTCGCTGGAGGCGCAGCGGCGCGGCCACAAGCTTTTCCACTACACGCCGGGCCAGCTGTCGATGCTGGGCGGCAAGGTGTTCGCGCGCGTCGAGGAAATGCAGGTCCGCGACGAGAAGGGCAACCACTATTCGCTGGGCGAGAAGGTGCGCACCGACCTCTCTGAGATGGACGTGGTGCTGCTGCGGCAAGACCCGCCCTTCGACATGAACTACATCACCACAACGCACATATTGGAGCGCGTCCATCCGAAGACGCTGGTGGTCAACGATCCGGCCTGGGTGCGCAACAGCCCGGAAAAGATCTTCGTCACCGAATTCCCGGACCTGATGCCGGAAACACTGATCACCAAGGATCCGCTGGAAGTTGCGGCCTTCCGCAGGGAATTCGGCGACATCATCGTCAAGCCGCTCTACGGCAATGGCGGCGCCGGCATCTTCCATCTGCTGGAGGCCGACCGCAACCTCGCCTCGCTGCTCGAAATGTTCGGCCAGCTGTTCCGCGAACCCTATATCGTGCAGCGTTACCTCAAGGACGTGCGCAAGGGCGACAAGCGCATCATCCTGATCGACGGCGAGCCGGTGGGCGCCATCAACCGCGTGCCGGCCGACCACGATTCCCGCTCCAACATGCATGTCGGCGGCCGCGCCGAAAAAACCGAGCTGACGGAGCGCGAGCGCGAGATCTGCGCCCGCATCGGACCGGCGCTGCGGGAACGCGGCTTCATCCTCGTCGGCATCGACGTGATCGGCGACTACATGACCGAGATCAACGTCACCTCGCCGACCGGCGTGCGCGAAGTGCGGCGTTTTGGTGGCTCCGATATCGCCAGCCTGTTCTGGGATTGCGTGGAGGGGAAGCGGGGGTAATTTTCTCCACGATGCCAGTCGGGGGCGTGCGCCCGCGCCAATGTTCCCGTAATGTTCTTGATCAGAACGCAAATCTGTGGTTGTCTGGCCTGACTTCGCTCGCGGCCTGATCGCAGGGCCGCCCGCGAGCCGGTATTCGGGGGCTTGAGACAAGATGGTGGCGCGGGTTCGCACGGTCGCTTTCCAGGGCATCGAGGCCGTGCCGGTCGATGTCCAGGTGATGGTCGGGCCGGGCAAGGTCGGCATGCAGATCGTCGGCCTGCCGGACAAGGCGGTGGCCGAAAGCCGCGAGCGCGTGCAGGCCGCGCTCCATGCGTCCGGCCTGTCGATGCCGTCGAAGAAGGTGACGGTGAACCTCGCGCCGGCCGATCTTCCCAAGGAAGGCAGCCATTACGACCTGCCGATCGCGCTCGGCCTGATGGCGGCGCTCGGCGCCATTCCGGGCGACATGCTCACCGGCTATGTGGTGCTCGGCGAGTTGTCGCTCGACGGCATGACCGCCGCGGTCGCCGGCGCGCTGCCGGCGGCGATCGGCGCCAATGCCGAGGGCAAGGGCCTGATCTGCCCCTTCGCCTGCGGACCGGAGGCGGCCTGGGCGGGAAAGGACTTCGACATATTGGCGCCGCGCAGCCTGATTGCGATCGCCAACCATTTTCGCGGCACGCAGGTGCTGTCGCGGCCCGAAGCCGGCATCCAGCTTGCCGCGCGCGACCTGCCGGATCTCGCCGACATCAAGGGCCAGGAAAGCGCCAAGCGGGCGCTGGAAGTGGCGGCCGCCGGCGGGCACAACCTGCTGATGGTGGGACCGCCGGGTTCGGGCAAGTCGATGCTGGCGCAGCGCCTTGCCTCGATCCTGCCGCCGCTGGCGCCGAAGGAGCTGCTCGAAGTCTCGATGATCGCTTCGGTGGCGGGCGAGCTTGGCGAAGGTAAGCTGACCGACCGGCGGCCGTTCCGCGCCCCGCATCATTCGGCCTCGATGGCGGCAATGGTGGGCGGCGGCTTGCGCGCGCGGCCGGGCGAGGTTTCGCTCGCCCATCACGGGGTGCTGTTCCTCGACGAGTTGCCGGAGTTCACGCCGCAGACGCTGGATGCGCTGCGCCAGCCGCTGGAGACGGGCGACTGCATGATCGCGCGCGCCAATCACCGCGTCACCTACCCGGCGCGCATCCAGCTTGTGGCGGCGATGAATCCGTGTCGCTGCGGCATGTCGGGAGAGCCCGGCTATCGCTGCCTGCGCGGCGACCGCTGCCGCACCGACTACCAGGCACGCATTTCCGGCCCGCTGCTCGACCGCATCGACCTCAGGATCGAGGTGCCGGCGGTCTCGGCGAGCGACCTGATCAGGCCGGACAAGGCCGAGACGAGCGCCGCGGTGGCGCAGCGCGTGGCGCGGGCGCGCGCCATGCAGCGCGAACGGCTGGAAAAGCTCGGCGCCGGCGCCACCACCAACGCGCATTGCCCGCCTTCGATCATCGAGGAGATCGCCAAGCCCGATGCGGCAGGCCTGACGCTGCTCAAGGACGCCAGCGAAAAGCTCGGCTTTTCCGCGCGGGCCTATCACCGCGTGCTGAAAGTCGCGCGCACCCTTGCAGACCTCGACGCCAGCGAGACGGTCGGCCGCATCCATCTCGCCGAAGCGATTTCCTATCGGATGAGCGCGGAGCGGATGGCGCAGGCGGCGTAGACGCCACCCTTCAAACGCCTCGACGATGTGCGTTTCGCGCCGAAGGGTCGCGCATGCTATGATGGTGCGGGGTCTAACCGGGGGCGTGGGATGATTTCAGTTTCACCGGCGCGCAGCGCCGAAGATTTCGTGACTATGGCCATGCTCTGCGGCAGGCTTGCGCAATGGGATGTCGAGGCGTCCGCACCTCATGGCGTCTCGGAGGAGGATATAAGGGCGCTCTTCCAGCCTGAAACCAGCGGCCTTCAACTGGCATCGCAATTCGGCGCGCCGGATGCCATGGCGTTCGTTGCGCGGTCGGGGAGCCTGCCGGCGGGCTGCCTCGCCTTCGATCAGTTCGGCGACGACGCGGTGGAGCTTCACAAATTCTTTGTCGATGCATCCTTCCGGGGGCAGGGCATAGGCCGCGCCCTAATGGGTGCCGCGCTGGCGGAAATCGAGAAGGGTCCAGCCCGCACGGTGCTAATCCACACGACTTTTTACATGAAAGGTGCCGTTGCCGTGTATGAGGCGTCCGGCTTCAGCCGCTGCGCGCCTTTCCGCGAAACCCCGGCCCATGTCAGGCATACGGACGTCTTCCTGGCACGCGCGATCAAAGGCGTGTGAGGACTTTCAGGCTGATCCCTGCCTATCGCGCGCCTTCAGCTCCAGCCGCCGCGCGTGGAGGACCGGCTCGGTGTAGCCGTTGGGCTGGCTCGTTCCCTTGAACACCAGGTCGCAGGCGGCCTGAAAGGCGATGGAACTGTCGAAGTCCGGCGCCATCGGCCGGTAGAGCGGATCGCCGACATTCTGGCGGTCGACGATCGCCGCCATGCGCTGCAGGGAATCCCTGACCTGGATTTCCGAGCAGACCTTGTGGCGCAGCCAGTTGGCGATGTGCTGCGAGGAGATGCGCAACGTCGCACGGTCCTCCATCAGGCCGACATCGTTGATGTCGGGCACTTTCGAGCAGCCGACGCCCTGGTCGATCCAGCGCACGACATAGCCCAGGATGCCCTGCGCATTGTTGTCGAGCTCGCGCTGGATCTCGTCCGGCGTCCAGTTCGGCCGCACGGCGGCCGGCACAGACAGGATGTCGTCGAGCCTGGCCTTCGGCCGGCTCTTCAGCGCCACTTGGACGGCATGCACGTCGACCTTGTGATAATGCGTGGCGTGCAGCGTCGCGGCCGTCGGCGACGGCACCCAGGCGGTGTTGGCGCCGGCCTTGGGGTGCGCGATCTTCTCAACCAGCATCGCCGCCATCAGATCCGGCATCGCCCACATCCCCTTGCCGATCTGGGCGTGGCCGGCCAGTCCGCATTCGAGCCCCGTATCGACATTCCAGGCCTCATAGGCGGAAATCCAGGCGGCCTGCTTCATGTCGCCCTTGCGGATCATCGGGCCGGCTTCCATCGAGGTGTGGATCTCGTCGCCGGTGCGGTCGAGGAAGCCGGTGTTGATAAACACGACGCGCTCCTTGGCAGCGCGGATCGCTTCCTTGAGGTTGACGGTGGTGCGCCGCTCCTCGTCCATGATGCCCATCTTGATGGTGTTTTTCGCCATGCCGAGCAGGGCTTCGACGCGGTCGAAGATCTCGACGGCGAAGGCAACCTCTTCCGGCCCATGCATCTTCGGCTTCACCACATACATCGAGCCGGCGCGGGAATTGGCGCGGCGGCCGCTGGCGCCGACATCATGCAGCGCGATCAGCGCGGTGATGGCCGCGTCCATGATGCCCTCCGGCACCTCGTGGCCCTCTCGGTCGGTGATCGCCGGATTGGTCATCAGGTGGCCGACATTCCTGACCAGCATCAGCGAGCGTCCGGGCAGCAGCAGCTGGCCGCCATTCGGCGCCGTGTAGCGGCGGTCCGGATTGAGCGTGCGGGTAAAAGTCTTGCCGCCCTTGGTGATCTCTTCGGCGAGATCGCCCTTCATCAGGCCGAGCCAGTTGCGGTAGACGACGACCTTGTCCTGCGCATCCACGGCGGCGACCGAATCCTCGCAGTCCTGGATGGTGGTCAAGGCCGATTCCAGGATGACATCGGCGATACCGGCCGGATCGGTCCTGCCGATCTGGTTGGCGCGGTCGATGACGATCTCGATATGCAGGCCGTTCCTGACCAGGAGCACCGCTTCGGGACTCTCGGCATCGCCGCGATAGCCGGCGAACTGCTTTGGATCGGCAAGCGTCGTGGCGCCGGCGCCCTCGCCCGCCTTCAAGGCGCCGTTCGCCACCGAGAGCCCGTTGACGCCGGCCCATTTGCCCGTGGTCAGCGGCACGGACTGGTCGAGGAAATCCCTGGCCCAGGCAATCACCTTGGCGCCGCGCGCGGGATTGAAACCCTTGCCCTTCCCGGCGCCGCCGGTCTCGGCAATGGCGTCGGTGCCGTAGAGCGCGTCATAGAGCGAACCCCAGCGCGCATTGGCGGCGTTGAGCGCATAGCGCGCGTTCATCACCGGCACGACGAGCTGCGGCCCGGCGACGATTGCGATCTCGGGATCGACATGGTCGGTCGAGACGCTGAAGCCCGGACCTTCCGGCACCAGGTAGCCGATCTCCTTCAGGAAGGTCTTGTAGGGCCCCATGTCGATCGGCGCGCCGTTTTGGCGATACCAGCCGTCGAGCTTTTCCTGCATGGCGTCGCGTTTGGCGAGCAGCGCGCGGTTCTTTGGCGCGAGGTCGTGGACGATCTCTGAAAAGCCGGTCCAGAATGTCTCCGGGTCGATGCCGGTGCCGACTGCTGCCTCCCCGGCCACGAAGTCATGGAGCTCCCGGGCAATCCGCAACCCGGCGATCTCGATGCGGTCGGTCATCAGGGCTTCTCCAGATATCAGGCTTTGCCGGGGCCTTTGGCATGTTTGGGGGGCAGGGGTCAATTCGGCTTAGGGTGAAGGATGCCTTCTCCCCGTTTACGGGGAGAAGGTGGCGGCAGCCGGATGAGGGGCGGCGCGGCGTTGCGCAAAGTAGCGGTCCCGCGCAATCTCATCGATCAGCGCTGCCCCTCATCCGCCCTTCGGGCACCTTCTCCCCGTGAACGGGGCGAAGGAAAGGGTGCCTCACACGGCAATCCGCGGCCGTCCGGACGCCACCGCAACCACATGCGCCTCGATGAACATGCGCTGTCCCTCGATGGTCGAGACCTTGAACTCGGTGGAAACGTCGATCTCGGCGCTGTCGGTGCCGGCATCTTTCGCGCGCTCGGCCGCGATCGCCCGCACATCGGCCTCGGCCGCTTCGATCGCCTTTTCCTCCTCGGTGAAGTCGCGCACCGTCTGGCCCGAGGCGAGGCGGAAGAGGCCTTCCTGCGGCTGGCTGACGCGGGCTTCGGCCGAGACGCGCACCTGGCCGACCACGGCGCCGAGCGCGTTGGCGACGTCGGTGTCCTCCGGCACGATGCAGCCATTGCCGATCAGCACGGCCAAGCCGGCATAGTGCAGCGGCGCCGACGCGCCGAGGCCGATGACCGGGCGGTCGAGCGCGACGGTGAAGCGGGCGATGCCGGGATGGGCATCGACGGCGCGCTGCACCAGCGCGTGCGCGACGGTCGCGGCGCCATCGAGCCCGTCCTCGGCAAAGGCGGTTTCGAGGATGTATTCGGCCGACCAGCGGGTCAGCGTGACGAGCACACGCTCGGCGAGCGCTTCTGGCGTCGCCGCGATCGGCTGGCCACGGCCGTCGCGGCGGCGGCAGAACAGCTCGGCGCCGAGGCGCGCGGTGGCGGCGTCCCAGTTCGACTGCTTGCCGAGCACATGGGCGGCATCGGACGGCGTGAAGCCGCAAATATGCACCAGGCCGCGCGCGACCAGCCGGTTCAGCGTGGCGTTCTGGGCATTCGACGACAGCAGCCTGTCGAGCGCCAGCGGGATGGCGCCGATCGCCTCGTAGAGTTTGGCTTCCGGGCCGGTGAGGCCGGCGGCTAGCCGGTCCGGCACGCCGGTGCGCACCGCGAAGCGGCCGTCCATGCGGCCGGGGTTCGGCGCGCGCAGCTGGCGTTCCAGCTCGGCGGTGACGGCTTCGCCATGCGCCATGCCGGCCAGCGCCAGCGGCACCAGGCGGCGCGGGCCGAGCAGGATCTTCGGGTCGAGCGCGCCGTCTTCCAGCGTGACCTCGGAGTCGCCGCCGAGGCCGAAGGTGCGCATGGCGACGGCCTCGACCATGGTGCGGAAGCCACCGACGGTGGCGCCTTCGGGATCGAGCCGCGGCCGTCCCCCTTCCAGCACGGCGACGTCCGTCGTGGTGCCGCCGATATCCGAGACCATGGCGTCGTCGAGACCGGTCATATGGCGGGCGCCGACGAGGCTGGCGGCCGGGCCTGAGAGGATGGTCTCGATCGGCCGCTGGCGGGCAAAGGCCGCCGACACCAAAGCGCCGTCGCCGCGCACCACCATCAGGGGCGCGGCAATGCCGCGATGGCCAAGGAAACCTTCGGTCGCCGCCACCAGCCGGTCGATCATCGAGATCAGCCGGGCGTTGAGCAGCGTGGTGAGCGCGCGGCGCGGCCCACCGAGCTTGGCCGAAAGCTCGTGGCTGGCGGTGACCGGCAGGCCCGTGATGTCGCGAATCAGGTCGCGGGCCGCGAGCTCATGCGCCGGATTGCGGGTGGCGAAATAGGCGCAGACGGCGAAGCCCGACACCGAACGCCCAAGCTCCGGCAGCGCCGCCTCGAGGCCGGAGAGATCGAGTTTGGCGGCATTGCCGTGAACGTCATGGCCGCCCGGACAAAACACCACAGGATCGGTGCCTAAAGCCGTCTTCAGCCCGTCGCGGGCAAGGTCGGCCTCGGAAAAACCGATCATGACCAGCGCCACGCGCCCGCCCTGGCCCTCGACCAGCGCGTTGGTGGCCAAAGTGGTCGACATCGAGACCAGCTTGATGGCGGCCGGATTGGTGGCGGATTGTTCCAGCACCGCATCCACCGCGCCGGAAATGCCGACGGCGAGATCATGGCGCGTGGTCAGCGACTTGGCCTTGGCCAGCACCTTGCCTTTCGGCCCGCCCTCCTCCGACCAGAGCACGGCGTCGGTGTAGGTGCCGCCGGTGTCGATGCCGAGGAAGAGAGGGTGAGGCTTGGCGGTCATGAGGGGATGGCAGTCCGGAGCGAGAGGTTTTGGTGCCTGCCCTTAGCCGATACGGCGTTGCGGATAAAGAAGGGAGGGATGGGCCAAGGAATGCGACGTCGGGGTGGTTGAGGGTCTGCGGACACGCTGGCGGGACAGCACCCCCCTCTGTCCTGCCGGACATCTCCCCCTCAAGGGGGGGGATTGGCAGCTTGAGTGCCGGCGCTTCTTTGCAACGTTGGCGAATTAGCGAAAGCCGAGGTGACATCTGATCTCCCCCCTTGAGGGGGAGATGCCCGGCAGGGCAGAGGGGTGCCTCGCGCCAGCCTCTCAGATCATCAAAGCAGGAGACCGGCTCCGCCGCAGGCTTCTCCTACTTCGCCGTGACGGTGCCCTTCATCGAGGGGTGGATGGCGCAGTGGAAGGGGTGCGCGCCGGCGGCCGTGATCTTGACCTTGGCGCTCTTGCCCGTGGCGAGTTGGCCGGTATCGAAGCTGCCGTCATCGGCCGTGGCGGTGTGCGTCTTGGAATCGGCGTTTGTGAACGTCACCGTGTCGCCAACGGAGGCACTGATCTTCGCCGGGTGGAATTTCATGTCCTTGATCTGGACCGCGTGGTTTGCGGCCAAGGCGGGCATGGCGAACGCAAGCAAGGCAAGGGTGAGCATGGTGCGCATGATGGATTTCCTCCTGAGCGCGAAACCTCATCTTTAACTAACGTCGGCGCGACGCTTTTCATGCCACGAAGCCGATCTTTTTATGGCTCCCATCGCAGAACGGCTTGTTGGCCGAATGCCCGCAGCGGCAGAGGAAGACTTTTGTGGTGCGGGCGATGGTGTGGCCGGTGCCGGTGACGATCTCGGCATTGCCTTCGACCTTCAGCGGGCCGTTGACGGTGGGCGTCACGGTCAGCCGGCCATCCCGCGCGTCCAGCACCTGCGCTTCCTTCAGCGGCGGCTCGCCGGTGGCGGAAAAACCGGCCTTGATGTGGCTGTTGTCGCAGAACGGCTTGTTCCGCGACAGGCCGCAGCGGCAGAGCGTGGCGCGCAAGAAGGTCTCCTCGCCCAGCACGATCTCGGCATGCACGGCGAGCGGGCCGTTTTCCCTGAGACGCACGGTGTTGACCACCGGCGGCTTCTCCTGCGGCCCGCCATCCTTTCTGGTGTAGGTGATGGCGCCCGACGGGCAGTTCTGCGCCAGCGCCACCACCTGCTCGACGCTGGTTGCGTCCGGGTGGATCCACTCGCCCGGCGCGTTGGGCACGAAGACATGCGGGTTGCCGAGCACGCAATTGCGCGAATGGATGCAGCGCTTGCCGTTGAAACCGACGTCGATCTTCTCGCCTTCGACCGTGCCTGCCATTTGGGTGGGGTCTCCTGTTGCTGGGTGGAGACAAGGCTAGGGCGCGGGCGGGAAGGGCGTCAAGCTGGCCGGAGGGACGGCTCTTCCTTCTCCCCTCATAGGGAAGGGCAATGGCAGATGATTCTTGCGAAGAAGGACCCCCACCCTAACCCTCCCCACAAGGGGGAGGGAACGCTGCCGCGCGCCTTTATTGACCATATCAGCGTTGGTAATTTGCCGAGATCAGCGTCCGCGAGGTCCCCTCCCCCTTGTGGGGAGGGGTTAGGGGTGGGGGTATTCGTAGGGCGAAAGCCTCGGCCTTCCATATGCGATTGCCCTGCCCACAGGGGGAGAAGGGAAGTGGCTCTCACTCCGCAAGGTCGATGTCCTCGGTCTGGCCGCCGCTGCAGGTGTAGCAGCAGTCTTCGCATTTTTCCTTGTTGTTGGGTCCGACGCCCCAATAGGTGCTCTCGTCGCCGTCGACCCAGGCGCCGTAGCAGATCGATTCTCCCTCGTTGCACGAGATCGGCAATTCCTTGGTCTCGCCGTCGTCGAGGTAGAAATCCTTGCCATTGCCCGGCCAGACATAGTCGCGGTCCTGGCTGTAGAGCTCGACGCGCATGGCGTTGGGATGGCTGTTCTTGATCTCGAACGTGACGTCGCCGGCATGGGCGGCGGGCGCGATGAGGACGGCAAGCGAAAACGCGGCGGCGAGGCGGCGCGCGAAAAGGATGGACATGAAAACCCCCGAGGTCGAATCGGCCCCCACGGCCGAGAGTTGGATGATGGCATGAAGGGGGAAGTCGCAGAAGGGGTGGCGAAGGGCGGGCTGACTGAATTTTGGGGGAATTGGTGAGGCCGTGGCGATTGGCTGATCTCCCCCCTGGAGGGGGAGATTGGCAGCTTCGGCGCCTCGCTCACTCCGCCAGATCCACCGTCTCGGTCGAATGCTCGGTGCAGATGAAGCAGCAGCTGTCGCAGGGCTGGTCGTTGTCGGGGCCGACGCCGGCGGAGACCTTGTCGTTGCCGTCGACCCAGGCGCCCCAGCAGATGTGCTCGCCGGGCTCGCAGGAGATCGGCACGGATTTCCTGGCCTTCGGCCGGATGAGGTAGACCTTGTCGCCGCCCGGCCAGACTTTTGCGCTGTCGCGGCTGAACAGCTCCACCGCGACGCCGTCCGAGCGCTGGTTGCGGACGAAGACGGACATGTCGGCGGCGAAGGCCGGCGAGGTAAAGAGGATGGCGGCGAGCAGAGCGCGAATCATGGTGAGGTCCCCGGAGGGAGTAGAGCACGGGCGCGGAAGCGGCGCGACCTCTCCTTCTCCCCTTGTGGGAGAAGGTGGATCGGCGCGTAGCGCCGAGACGGATGAGGGGTGTTCCAGCTTGGCGGCGGCGGTCGGCACCAGCACAGCTCGCGGCAAATCGCGAACCCCTCATTCCGCTGGAACACCCCTCATCCGGCCGCTTCGCGGCCACCTTCTCCCACAAGGGGAGAAGGAGGAGCCCTACCTTCTCACCACCACATGCGGCGCGAATGTCTTCACCGCGTCCACCATGTCCTGGCCATGCACGTCGAGCGAGGAGATCTCCATGTGCACGGTGGTTTTGCCGAAGGGCATCAGGCCGAAGGCGTTGGCGGACGAGTATCTGATCGCGTCGGGCGGCTCCTCGGTGAGCTCGAAATTGAGCATCGCCGCGCCCTTGCCGCCGGCGGCGAGGCGCACGCTTCTCACCTTGTTCCACGGCACCAGCACGTCGCCGGCGCGAGTATCGCGGAAACCTCTGCCATCGAGCGTCACCTTGACCGACGTGTCGAAGGCGCCACGCGCGATCGATGCGCCGAGGCCCAGGCAGGCGAGGCCGAGCAGCGCGATCCACAGCACATGCCCGCCATCCGCGCCCGAAGCCATCCCCTGCAGCGCGCCGAAACCGAAAATGCCGCCGATGATGAACGGCCCGAGCGCCGGGAGTATCTTTCCCGAGGCGCTGTTGCGGATTTCGAGCGGCGCGGCCATCGGACGAGATTGAGCCCGGAAATGGTTCGAGTCGAGAGGCCTATGCGTGGCCGCCCGGCGCGCCTTCGAGCGGCCTTTCGACTGCAGGCCGTTCCCGACAGAAATAGAGCAGCGTCAGCATGATCGCGATCAGCACGACGGCGTAGTAGAGCGACGCCCGCGCATAGACCTCGGCTTTTTCCACCGGGAAGGATCGGCCCTGGCTGGCGGCGCGCGCCACCATCGAGGCGACCAGCGCATCACGGGAAAAGGTGACGTTGATCGCGGTCAAGGGGAGTACCGAGACGAACAGCAGGGCGTTGTAAAACTTGGCCCTCAGCTCGAAGCGCAAGAGCATCACCCCACACCAGCTGTAGAAGGCGCTGTAGATCGCCACCGCCGCAATCTTCAGCGGCGTGTCCTCGACCATGAACAGGAACGGCGTGCGGTCGCCAGGTTCGGTGAGGTGCAGCAGATACCAGATGCCCGATGCGAAACCGAGCATGCCAAGCAACAGGTTGGCCCACTGGCGCCGGCCGGGCTGCTCGGTCTGCGCATAAGCGAGCAGCCATTCGCCGATCGAGGCGTTTGCCCCTCGCATGGCGCCCAGCAGCACCAGCGAAAGGGTCTGGCGCGCCACCCAGGATGTCGGCTGGCCGAGTACGGTCTCGGCAATTCCCGGGAACAGCCGGTCGACGAGCACGACGGCTGCATTCACCCAAACGAAATCGATGCAAAGACTGACAAACAACAATTTGCGCAAGCTGCCCCCCAAGCCGCGAACGATGACGTCTGTCTATCCTTACCGCTCCGGCTTCATCAACGTCCAGATCCAGCCGATGAAGGTGAGGACCAGGAACGGATAGCCGGCAGCGGGCAGCGGCGCGGAGGTGGGCACAAGCTGCGCGCCCCACAGGATCATCGCCGCCGAGACGGTGAACAGCAGCGCCGAGACGAAAGCGGTGAGCCGCATCCAGAGCGCGAAGGTGGCTGGTGCGCTGACCATCACCAGCCCCGCCGCCCAGAGCGCGATGCCGCCGACATAGGAAGGCACGCTCGCCTGCAGGCCCGCCGCATTGCCGGCCAGCAGCAGGCTTTCGCCGGCAAGGAAGGTGAGGAAGCCGGCCGCGACGAGATCATTGCCCAGCCGCTGGTATTTCAGGGTGAGCAGCGCGGTGGCGACGACGATCGCCACGCCGTCGATGGTCCAGACCGTCTCGCGCAGAGCGTCGCTCGAGACGAAAGTGCCCGCCAAGCCAAACGCCCCGCCGATGGCGAGGCCGATCGCGGCGACGGTGTCCAGAGTAGAGCGCATGTGGTGTCTCCCAAGCCGGCAAGAGGATACGCCAAGGTGGAGACAACTCAAGGCAGCGAGTTTGTTGAGGTTGACGAGCTGATCTCGTCTGGGGAGTTGCCTGCGATCGCCGGCCGGCGGATTGCCCCTGCCATCAGCTCAACATGGGGTTGCAATCCAAAATAACGGATATAAGTTGACTCAACAAAGTGCTTCGGGGGGAGCAATGGAAAAGTCCTTTAACCTTGGCCGCTTTAAGGCAATAGACCCTGCTGCTGACCAGTACGAGCGACAGCTTCGACGGCTGATCGACGACGGCGCGGACGTTACATGTATCGAGAAAGCAGTGCAGGGAGCCTTAAAGAACCTCTCTGGCGATGGTCGTCGTGCGTTTGTGATCTACGGCGAGCCCCAAAGCGGCAAAACGGAGATGATGATATGCCTCACAGCAAAATTGTTGGATGAAGGCAGACGTTTTATTGTGCATTTGCTAAATGATAGCGTAGATTTATTAGGTCAGAACCTAGGTCGATTTCAAGACTCGGGCTTGGCGCCGTCAGCGCAGAACTACACCGAGATTCTTGACCCGTCGATCGACGTAAAATCTCGACGGTATGTCATTTTTGCAAAGAAGAACGCGGGTGATCTAGAGAAGCTTCTCGAGAAAATCAACTCGCTCAAAGACATCGTTGTGATTGACGACGAAGCTGATTTCGCGTCGCCGAATTCGAAGGTAAACAGCGCAGCGAGAACTCGGATAAATCAGTTGATACATGATATCCTCGGACCAACAGGGGATTACATTGGCGTGACAGCTACTCCAGCTCGGCTGGATCTGAACAACACCTTTGACAATGATAGCCGCCTCTGGGTGAATTTTCCTCCACACCCCATGTACACAGGTCAGGACATTTTCTTCCCGTTGGAGTGGCCCAGCAAGAATTTGGCGCTGCCATTCCAGCTTGAGTTGCTTTCCGATCGCGGTGACGACCCGAAATACGCCAGACGAGCCCTCTTCGGATTTTTGGTGAACGTTTCTTACCTCAATCAGTACGTAAACCAGACAGAGGCGAATTACTCACTTCTGGTTCATACAAGCGGGAAGAGGATTGACCATAAGAGTGATTGGTCGATCATGCAGGATACGTTGGCGTCCTTAACCAACAGCCAGAGCAAGAAGTTCGACGGCTATGTAAGGGACATCTGGATCCTCGCGAACGAACGCTACCCAGACGCCGATCCGGACCGGCTTACCTCATATGTTGTCAAAAATATAAGTAGAAATGCGGTGATCATATTAAATAGTGATCGCGATCTTACGCGAAAGGGGCGGTCCGCTACGCGTCCGGCATCGTTATTCACGATTGTTATCGGTGGTAACATTGTCTCTCGCGGTGTCACGTTTGAAAATCTATTATCTATGTTCTTTACGCGAGACGTGAAACATAAGATTCAGCAAGATACCTACATCCAGCGCGCTAGGATGTTTGGAGCAAGGGGAAAGTATCTCAGGTTCTTCGAGCTAACCATACCACGTGCGCTATATGCAGATTGGCACAGATGTTTTGTGTTCCACAAGCTGGCGCTTGAGGCAATCCGGGAAGGGAAAGGTTCTCCTGTCTGGTTGGGAGATGGCCGAATATCAGCTGTTTCGCCATCCAGCATCGACCGATCAACGGTTGATATGAACAAGGGAGAGATGGGTTTCGGGCTCTTCGAGTTCGACCCCGGGGTTGACCAAAGAATACAATCTTTGAATTCGGTCAGCGCTAAACTAGAAGCGCTCCAGAAGGAATTGGGGGAGTCGGCATTCCCCGAATATCTGAAGCGTTACATACTTCGGACAGCTAGCCCTAGCGTAGAGCGAACCGTCGCCGTGCATCCGACGTCGAGCATTGAGGGATACAAGGATGCTGAGGGGCTCGACAAGGTGGCGATCGAGCGTCGGCGCGGACTTATTGGCCAATCTCAGACCGCCCAATTTCCCAATGCGCTTCACCATCTCAAGGTTTTCACCAACAGCGCCGGTAAGGGGCGGCTCTTCTATAAGTTTTCCGGCTCGATCCAATTTATCAAGAACACAAAATGATAACCGAGGTGGATCGCTACCACGGAGTCGCTTTGCGGCTCATAATAGCAGGCTCTGAAAAGCCAATCGTGATTGGGAAGTGCGATACGTATGGCCGTCTCAATAGCTATTCCTTGGATAAGCGAATCGCGATATACTTGAAACATTCCACTAAACGTCTCGCGCCTTGGGCTTTTAGCTTCACTGTCGATCACCTGAAGGAGCTCGTTGAGTTGAGAGCTCGCTACGCTTCAGTTTGGATCATTTTGATCTGTGGCTTAGACGGCGTAGTTGGCATCAGCCTGGCTGAATTCGCTAGCATCACAGCGTCACGACCAGGTGGCGTCGCCTCGTTGCGAGTTGATCGCGCCCCAAGGACCATGTATCGCGTTTTCGGAAATGAATCGCCGCTTCAGTTTGCCAAACCCAATGGCGTAAGCGCGTTGCTATCCGAATTGTCTGCAACGTTCGATTATGAGAATGCGGCGCCGTGAATAAAACAATCCATCCGTTCCCCGCCAGAATGGCTCCGGACCTAGCCCTAGCGAGTCTTCAGACGTTAGAGCTGAACAGTGTCGTATTGGACCCGATGGTCGGGTCGGGGACCGTCCTTCGGCAAGCTACTGATCTTGGGTTGCAGGCGATAGGATTCGATGTTGACCCACTGTCGGTTCTGATAGCAGGCGTTTGGACAACCCCGGTCGACCTTGCGGAGCTGGACAGCCTTTTCGAGCGAACTCTGCACGAGGCGAAGGCACTTGTGAATGAAGAGATTTCGTTACCCTGGATTGACAACGACCCAGAGACCCTGCGGTTCACGGAATACTGGTTTGGCACCAAGCAGCGAAATGCCCTTAGGGCAATCGCTTATATTTTTCACGCGTTTAACGTAGAGCAGGGAAGCGAGGACAAGCGCGCCGAACTGAACGTTCTTCGTGTAAATCTAAGCAGAATAATAATAACAAAGGAAATGTGTGCGTCTCTCGCCAGAGATACGTCTCATAGTCGACCACATAAGGTATCAACGAGTTCCGAATACGACGTTTTTTTCGGATTTGAGCGATCGTACCGTATACTCAGGAAACGTTTGCTGGATTTTCCACCTAAGGGAAATGCATCTGTACACATGGGAGACGCTCGTAGCCTTACGAGCGTCAGCAATTCGTCTGTCGATGCCGTGCTAACTTCTCCTCCATATTTGAACGCTATTGACTATCTGCGGGGTCATCGCCTCGCTCTAGTCTGGCTTGGACTAACATGCTCGGAGATTCGAACCATTCGAGCGGAGAGTATTGGGACGGAGCGTGGCCTTCAGATACCCATGGAAGATGACGCGTTCATGGAAATCAAAAAGGCAGCTGGAGACGTGGGGGCGCTTCCGCGGAGCTATGACCGTATGATTGACCGCTATGTTGTCGATTTAATCGGTATGACGGCCGAGACCGCGAGGGTTCTTCGACCAGGTTCGGTGGCGACTTTCGTAGTCGGCAATTCATGCCTTAAAGGTGTGTTTATAAGCAACGCGAATAGCGTTGCGACCGCAGCGACTTATTCAGGCCTAAGGGAGGTAAGGCGCTTCGATCGCGAGCTTCCCACTCGAAGCCGCTATCTTCCGCTATCTAATGGCGCGCTTTCCAAACGTATGAGAACTGAAACTATCCTGAGTTTCATCAAGGAATAACCCTCAATCTCCCATCTTCAGCGCCTGGATAAACGCCTCCTGCGGGATATCCACCTTGCCGAACTGGCGCATCCGCTTCTTGCCCTCTTTCTGCTTGTCGAGCAGCTTGCGCTTGCGGGTCACGTCGCCGCCGTAGCATTTGGCGGTGACGTCCTTGCGCAGCGCCGAGATGGTCTCGCGGGCGATGACCTTGCCGCCGATCGCGGCCTGGATCGGGATCTTGAACAGATGGTGCGGGATCAGCTCCTTCAGCTTCTCGCACATGGCGCGGCCGCGCTTTTCGGCCGCCGTGCGGTGCACCAGCATGGATAAAGCGTCGACCGGCTCCTCGTTGACCAGGATCGACATCTTGACCAGGTCGCCCTCGCGATAGTCGGTCAGGTGATAATCGAAGGAGGCGTAGCCCTTGGAGATCGACTTCAGCCGGTCGTAGAAATCGAACACGACCTCGTTGAGCGGCAGGTCGTAGGTGAGCATGGCGCGTTTTCCCACATAGGAGAGATCGGCCTGGATGCCGCGCCTGTCCTGGCAAAGCTTCAGGATGCCGCCGAGATAGTCGTCGGGGGTGAGGATGGTGGCGCGGATCCACGGCTCCTCGATTGCCGAGATCTTCACCACGTCGGGCATGTCGGCCGGATTGTGCAGTTCCTTGACCGTGCCGTCATTCAGGAGCAGCCGGTAGACGACGGAAGGCGCGGTGGCGATCAGGTCGAGGTTGAATTCGCGCTCCAGCCGCTCCTGGATGATCTCGAGATGCAACAGGCCGAGGAAGCCGCAGCGATAGCCGAAGCCAAGCGCTGCCGAGGTTTCCATTTCATAGGAGAAGGACGCGTCGTTGAGGCGCAGCTTGCCGACGGCGGCGCGCAAATCCTCGAAATCGGCGGCGTCGACCGGGAACAGGCCGCAGAACACCACCGGCTGCGCCGGCTTGAAGCCGGGCAGGGCCTTGGCGGTCTGGCGGCGGTCCTCGGTGATGGTGTCGCCGACGCGGGTGTCGGCCACTTCCTTGATCGAGCCGGTGAAGAAGCCGAACTCGCCGGGGCCGAGCTCGTCGACATTGACGCGGGCAGGCGTGAACACGCCGGTGCGCTCGACGAGGTATTTCGCGCCGGTGCCCATCATGCGGATGGTCTGGCCCTTCTTGAGCACGCCGTCGATGATGCGCACCAGGACGATGACGCCGAGATAGGCGTCGTACCAGCTATCGACCAGCATCGCCTTCAGGGGCGCGGCGATGTCGCCCTCGCGCGGCGGCGGCAGCTGGTGGACGATCGCCTCCAGCACGTCCGGCACGCCAAGGCCGGTCTTGGCCGAGATCATCACCGCGTTGGAGGCGTCGATGCCGATCACCTCCTCGACCTGCTCGCGGATGCGCTCGGGCTCGGCGGCCGGCAGGTCGACCTTGTTCAGCACCACGACGATCTCGTGGTTGTTGTCGATGGCCTGGTAGACATTGGCCAAAGTCTGCGCCTCGACCCCTTGCGAGGCGTCGACCACCAGCAGCGAGCCCTCGCAGGCGGCGAGCGAACGCGACACTTCATAAGCGAAGTCGACATGGCCGGGGGTGTCGATGAGGTTGAGGATATAGTCCTCGCCATTGTTGGCGCGGTATTTCAGCCGCACCGTCTGCGCCTTGATGGTGATGCCGCGCTCGCGCTCGATATCCATGCTATCGAGAACTTGTTCCTTCATGTCGCGCGCCTCCAGCCCGCCGGTGAGCTGGATCAGCCGGTCGGCAAGCGTGGATTTGCCATGGTCGATATGGGCGACGATGGAGAAATTGCGGATGTGGTCGAGGGGCGTCGTCATGCGGCGCGCTTTAGCAGGGGCGGGGTTGAGGGGCAAGCGGGGCGCCTCTTTCCCCTTGTGGGAGAAGGTGGATCGGCGCGATAGCGCCGAGACGGATGAGGGGTGCTGGACGGATCGCGGCGGCTGGCTAATCTCACGCCATGCCGCATCAGCCGATCACCCAAGCCAAACGCAGGTTCGCCCGTACACTCCGCCGCGAGATGACCGAGGCGGAGAATAAGCTGTGGCAGGAACTGCGCGACCGTAGACTCGATCGGATCAAGTTTCGACGCCAGGCTCTCGGAAAATACATCGCCGACTTCGTTTGTGCCGAAGCACGTCTGATCATCGAGATCGACGGCAACCAGCATGCAGATTCGGAGTCCGACGAGGTTCGCGCCGCAGAGCTGAAGGCGAGAGGCTTTCGCGTGCTGCGCTTCTGGAACGACGATGTCCTGAAGGATATGGATGGGGTCTGCGATACGATCATTGCATACGTAAAGGATACTGGCCTGCAGCCCTGGCGATGAACAGGAACCGATGTCGCCGCCAAGCTGGAATACCCCTCATCCGTCTCGGCGCTGCGCGCCGATCCACCTTCTCCCACAAAGGGAGAAGGGAAAGTGCCCTCAATCACAAACCGGTGAAGCTGTAACGAACCCCTCAACGGCGGCGAAATGGGAGCATGACCCCTTACGGAGACTGCTTCCCATGACCGGATTGAAGACAAGGATCGGCCTGCTTGCCGGGGCGATGCTCGCCGCCACGATGGGCGCGGCTGCCGCGCAGCCGCTCACCGTGGTCGAGCTGTTCACCAGCCAGGGCTGCTCATCCTGCCCGCCGGCCAATGCCAATCTGATCAAGGTCAAGGACCAGCCGGGCGTGCTGGCGCTGTCGTTCAACGTCACCTACTGGGATTATCTCGGCTGGAAGGACACTTTCGGGCGCAAGGAGTTCACCGACCGCCAGGTGACCTACGAGCCGCAGCTTGGCCATGACGGGCCGTTCACCCCGCAGGTGGTGGTGAATGGCCGCCACGACGCCGTGGGCGCGGCGCCCGGCGAGATCCAGAGCCTGATCGCCAAAGGTGGCCGCACGCAGGGTCCGGACCTTTCGCTCGGCAACGGCAAGGTGAGCATCGGCGCCGGCAAGGCGCCGGGCGGCGGCGCCGACATCTGGCTTGTGCGCTACACACGAGGCGTCGTCGAGGTGCCGGTGGCGCGCGGCGAAAACACCGGACGCACGCTGCCGCATGCCAATGTCGTGCATGCGCTGCAAAAGCTCGGCAGATGGAACGGGCAAGCGACGACGCTGCCGCTGCCGGCGGCCAGCGGCGGCTTGAGCACCGCGGTGCTGGTGCAGGCGCCAGGCGGCGGGCCGATCCTGGCCGCGGCCGCCAACTGATCATCCTCTTTTCGCGGCGCCGCAGGACGCGGCAACGCATCAACGGGCTCGCAGTCGCGCGCCGCAACCCCCGAGAAGTCAACCAAAGGAGACTACCCATGACCAAGTACCTCACGCTGCCGGCGCTTGCCTTCGCGCTTTCCGCTGCCGTCTTCGTTGCCGGCGCCCGCGCCGACGACGCGACCAATGCCATGAAGCCGGCCAATGCTATGGCGACCGACGCCATGAAGCCGGCGACGGACGCGATGAAGCCGGCGGATGCGATGAAGCCCGATGCGATGAGCACCCAGGCGATGAAGCCGGTAACCGATGCGATGAAACCTGCCGACGCGATGAAACCCGCGACGGATGCGATGAAGCCCGCGGATGCGATGGCTCCTGCTCAGTGAGGCGCTGAGCTGACCTCTGCCTCGCTCGGCTGGGGATCGGACAATCGCATATGTCAGCGCTGGCCCCCGCTCCGTCTCGGCGCTGCGCGCCGAGCCACCTCTCCCCCACTTTGTGGGGGAGAGGAAATGCTAATCGCCAAGGGGCGCGGCCTTCGCAAGCCCGGGTTCCTCGCCCCGCCAACGGTGGGGGAGAGGGGGAGCGCCGTCGGCGGCTTTGAGCCGCCGCACGGCAAAGTGAGAAACTTGCGACGGCTTCCGTCGTATAATCCTACAACGCAAAGGGAGATTGAACATGAACGGCACAGACAAAAAGGCCGCGCGGAGATCGCCATTCCTTACCCGCGGCGTGGTTACGGCGCTTGGTCTTGCGGCAGTCGCCGCGGCCGTCTTCTGGCAGAGCCCGGCTCGCTCGGCCGAGGACGCGGTGGTGATCCCGCCGCCGGCGGTGGACGAGAAGGCTGCCAGCGGCACTGAAAAGGCGATCTTCGCCGGCGGCTGCTTCTGGGGCGTGCAGGGCGTGTTCCAGCATGTCAAGGGCGTCAGCAAGGCCGTTTCCGGCTATACCGGCGGCAGCGCCGAGAACGCCGTCTACGAGGTGGTGGGCAGCGGCCGCACGGGACATGCCGAATCCGTCGAGATCACCTACGACCCATCGAAGGTCACCTACGGCCAGCTGCTGCAGGTGTATTTCTCGGTCGCGCACAACCCGACGCAGCTCAACTACCAGGGTCCGGATTCCGGCACGCAGTACCGCTCGACGATCTTCGCCGAGAATGGCGAGCAGAAGAAGGTGGCCGAGAGCTATATCGCCCAGCTCGACAAGGCCAAGGTATTCGGCAAGCCGATCGTCACCACGCTGGAAACCGGCAAGACCTTCTACCCGGCCGAGGATTATCATCAGGACTTCCTGACGCTGAACCCGACCTATCCCTATATCGTCTACAACGACCTGCCCAAGATCGAGAATCTGAAGTCGCTGTTCCCGCAGCTTTACAGCGAGAAGCCGGTGCTGGTGCTGGCCTCCAGCAAGAGCTGACCGCAGGCGGTCATACCGGCCTTAGGGCTGGAGAGCATGTTTGGGCGGACGGGCCGACAGGCCCTCCGCCCTTTGTTTTGCTGGCAAATAAAGCGGGACGTGAAGCAGTTCATAGAATTATACTTGGCGCTGCAAAACATTGACATACGATCTTCTGCCGCCGCATAATCATCGCCGTCATCCTTTCGAGATTGTTTCGACTGATCCGGAACCCTGTTTCCGGCGCGGAGAACTGTTGGCTGCATTCCGGAGCCGGATCCGCCGGCGCCGCATCGAGGAGGAACGGCAGATGGCCGTCAGTATAAAGGTTAGCGTCTACACCAACGGCGACGACGCCTTCGTCGCCTGGGCGCCGAGCGAATTCATTGCGGGCTGCCGGGGCTTCCTTCTGGAGCGCGGCCGCAAGGTCGGTGCGACCGAGAAGATCGAGCCGGTGGAGAACCGCGTCGGCTTCACCAAGGACAAGCCGAAATCGGGCGACCACCGGCCGTCGGACGTCTGGCCGTTCCAGCGCTTCAACTGGACGGATCATGCCGCTGATGTCGGCAACATCGTGCGTTACCGGGTGACCGCGATGATGAGCGCCGGCCCCGCCAAGCCGCTGACCAAAGGGGCGACAAGCGACTGGACCGACTGGAGGACGCTCGCCACCGACGCCGGCGGCGGCTTCTCCTGCTTCTTCAATCGCGGGCTGGTGCTGTCGCAATTCGTCGCCCGCTACATGGCCAAGAACAAGCTTTCGCCGGCGGCGTTCAAGAAAAGCCTGCAGACCAATGGCGACACCAAGTTCCGCGCCTTCCTCGAAGGCGACCTCGGCCTGCGCATGGTCGGGCTGACGCAGGTTGCCGGCGACGAATTGCATGCCGCGCTCTACGAGCTTGGCGACGCGACGCTGGAGACGGCGCTGATCGGGCTTGGGCCGCGGCTGCATCTCATCCTCGCCAACGGCTCCGACAAAAGCGGTGACGGCAACAAGGACGCGCGCAAGAACCTCAACGACCACGGCATCGCGACCATCGACCGGATGCTGAAATCGAAGGGTCTCGGCCATAACAAGTTCGTCGTCGTGTCGGAGGGCGGCAAGCCGAAAATGGTGTGGACGGGCAGCACCAACTGGAGCACGACGGGCCTGTGCACGCAGGTCAATAACGGCCTTCTGATCGAGGACGCGGCGGTCGCGGAGCATTTCCGCAAGCATTGGGACCTGTTGAAGGATGCTTCGCCACCGAAGACCGACCCCGCCGATTTCACGCCGGCCCTGATGGCGGACAACAACGCGCCCAAGACCTTCACGGTCGGGAGCGCCAAGGCAACCGTGTGGTTCACCCGCACCTCCGACGGAGCCGACATGGAGGCGCTGCGGGACGTCATCAGCTCGGCCAGGCAGGCGGTGCTGTTCTTGATGTTCACGCCGGGCAAGCAGGGGTTGCATACGCTGGCCGGCCAGCGCGCCAAGGAGAAGGACATGTATGTGCGCGGCGTGGTCAGCACGCTAGGCGCCGACGAGGGCGGCACCGAGCAGAATTTCCTCGACATCGACCTGGTGAGCAGCGACCGGACGTTCACGCCGGACCGCTACGCGGTGGCGCAGCCGCAAGGACTCGACGCGCCGCTCGGGCCATGGATCGCCGAGGTCAACCGGCGCACCTTCCTGTCGCAGATCGGCCACGCCATCGTGCACTCGAAGATCCTGGTGACCGACCCGCATTCAAACGACTGCGTGGTGGTCACCGGCAGCCACAATTTCTCGGCGCCGGCGAGCAAGCAAAATGACGAGAACCTGGTGATCATCCGCGGCCACAGGAAGCTTGCCGCCGCCTATGCCACCTACGCGATGTCGGTCTACAGCCACTACCGCTACCGCTCCTACATCCGCGAGATGCAGGCGCAGGGCAAGACGCCGTGGAGCTATCTCGAAGACGACGACCAGTGGCTGAAGACGGAACTCAGGACCAAGGCACAGGAGATCGCCTTCTGGACCGGGCAGGGCTAGTTGTTCGACACGGATATTTTGAAAGGTGCAGGTTTCCAGGCGGGCAAGACTTGACCGTTCACCTCCGTGAAATCAGCGCAAACGCCGGAGATTGGCAGAAGCTCCCCAGCCTCGTCATCCCTGGGCGGAGCAGCCGCGAAGCGGCGTCGCGGAGACCCTGGGATCCATTCCGTGAACCTGATCGAAGAGTGCAGCGGAACGGAATTCTGCACCGCAGCAGCGCTCATGCGTCACGGAATGGACCCTTGGTCTACGCGGTACGCTTCGCTGCCCAAGGATGACGATCGCGATAGGCGTTCCGGCCAATCTCCGAGACATGCACTGTTCAGAATTGTCAGGAGCGGTGTCGATTTACCGTTGCTCCGGGCGGCATCCGACCTATATCAGGTCACCTTTTCCAGCCGGCCGTTTTTCAGCATGTCATCCATCATCTCGATCTCCGGTGTCACGAAAACCTATGCCACCGGCTTCAAGGCATTGAAGGAAATCAATCTCGACATCGAGCGTGGCGAGATCTTCGCCCTGCTCGGGCCGAACGGCGCCGGCAAGACGACGCTGATCTCGATCGTCTGCGGCATCGTCAACCGCTCTTCCGGGACCGTCAGCGTCGACGGCCACGACATCGGCAGGGATTACCGCGCGGCGCGCAGCCTGATCGGGCTGGTGCCGCAGGAACTGACCATCGATGCCTTCGAGACGGTCTGGGCGACGGTGAACTACAGCCGCGGCCTGTTCGGCAAGGCGCCCAACACGGCCTTCGTCGAGAAGGTGCTGCGCGACCTTTCGCTGTGGGAAAAGAAGGATTCCAAGGCGATCACGCTGTCCGGCGGCATGAAACGCCGGCTGATGATCGCCAAGGCGCTGTCGCACGAGCCGCGCGTGCTGTTCCTCGACGAGCCGACGGCCGGCGTCGACGTCGAACTGCGCCAGGACATGTGGGCGATGGTGCGGCGGCTGCGCGAAGACGGCGTCACCATCATCCTGACCACGCATTACATCGAGGAGGCCGAGGCGATGGCCGACCGCGTCGGCGTCATCAACAAAGGCGAGATCATCCTGGTCGAAGACAAGGCCGAGCTGATGCGCAAGCTTGGCCGCAAGCAGATGAAGATGGAGCTGCGCGCGCCGCTGTCGGCCGTTCCGGACACCCTGTCGAGCTACGCGCTGGAGCTGTCCGCGGACGGCAGCCAGCTCACCTACACCTACGACAACCAGAGCGACCGGCCGGGCGTCGCCTCGCTGATCCGCGACCTCGAGGCGGCCGGCATCCAGTTCCGCGATCTCGACACCAAGAATAGCTCGCTCGAAGAGATCTTCGTCAATCTTCTGAGGCAAGAGCCATGAACCTGCGCGCTGTGTGGGCAATCTACCGGGTGGAGATGGCGCGCGCCTTCCGCACGGTGCTGCAGAGCATCATCTCGCCGGTGATCTCGACATCGCTCTATTTCGTCGTCTTCGGCTCGGCGATCGGCTCGCGCATCACCGAGATCGACGGCATCAGCTACGGCGCCTTCATCGTGCCGGGCCTGATGATGCTGTCGCTGTTGACGCAATCGATCTCGAACGCCTCCTTCGCCATCTATTTCCCAAAATTCGTCGGCTCGATCTATGAGCTTTTGTCGGCGCCGGTCTCCTATCTCGAGATCATCATCGCCTATGTCGGCGGTGCGGCGACCAAGTCGATGATTCTCGGCCTGATCATTCTGGCGACGGCGGCGCTGTTCGTGCCGCTGAGGATCGAGCATCCGTTCTGGATGATCGCCTTCCTGGTGCTGACGGCGGTGACGTTCAGCCTGTTCGGCTTCATCATCGGCATCTGGGCAAAAACCTTCGAGCAGCTGCAGCTGGTGCCGCTCTTGATCGTCACGCCGCTCACCTTCCTCGGCGGCAGCTTCTATTCGATCCACATGCTGCCCGGCATCTGGAAGACGATCACGCTGTTCAACCCGGTCGTCTATCTGATCAGCGGGTTCCGCTGGAGTTTCTACGGCAAGGCCGACGTCTCGGTCGGCGTCAGCCTCGGCATGACGCTGGTGTTCCTCGCCGTCTGCATCGCGATCGTCGCCTGGATTTTCCGGACGGGATATCGGTTGAGGAACTGATCCGTTTCGTTCCAAGCTCTGCCGGGTGCAAGCCTGCGTGATTAGCCGAAGCGCCTGCCACCTCGTCATCCTCCGCTTGACCCGAGGATCCTGTGTCGTGACTTCGACGCGCCGCCCCGGTGCAGAATCCTGCTCCGTCGTATCCTACGGCTGAGGTAACGGCATGGATCCTCGGGTCTGCGCGCGTCGCTACGCTCCTTGCTCCGCCCGTGGATGACGAAGCCGGGATGCATCGGCCAATCGCGGAGATTCGCTGTGTCTCCTAGATCGCCTTCAGCAGGCGTAGCAGCCCGAGCATTTCCACGAAAGTTCCTTTGCGGAACGCGATATAGGTCGGCTCCTCGACACCGTGGAAGCGGCGCTTGAAGGCCGCCTGGCCTTGCAGGTTGAAGCGCGAGCGGTTGACCCAGGGCGACTGGTAGGCGCGCTTGAAGGCGCCGCGCCAGAAGCCCGACTCGGCGAAGCCGCTGGGCTCGATATCGAGCAGCGGCGAGAGGCCGAGCGTTACCTGCGAGATACCTTCCTCGCGAAAGCGGTCGACGGCGAATTTGGTCAGCCCGATCTCGGCATGCGGCGTGGCGTCGACCTGCTTGCGCTTGAAGGCGGTGGTGTAGCCGATGACCTTGCCGTCGCGGAACAGCGGGTCGAAATCGAGGATGGCGAGAAGCCGGCCTTCAGGACTGTGCAGGAGGAAGCGGCGCATGTCGGCGCCGAGCTCTTCGGAAAAGCGGCGGTTGAGGAAACCCATCTCCCAGCGCTTGATGATACGCTCTTTGCGCCAGTCGGCGGAAAGCTGGATGATCTCCTCGTGCAGCCCGTCGCCGCTGTCCTCGGCGAGGACAAAGCCCTTCTTCGTCAGCCAGCGCTCGGAATAGCGCACGGTCTCGTTGCGCCTGCCCGAAAAATCATGCGCCGGGAGATGCAGCCTGGTGTCGATGCCGAGGCGATTGACCTGATAGCCTAGGCCGGCCAGCATCTTGGCCGTGTCGGCGCCGATCTGGACGAACCAGGGGCTGCCGGCGGCCTCGACGAAGCGCTTGATATAGGCCGGGCGGTCGGCCGGATCGGCCACCGGATCGCCCAGCGCGAAATGACGGCTCATCTTGGTGCCGAAGGCGATGTAGCCCGCGCCATCGCTGAAATAGGACAGTTTCTGCTGCACGGCCGTCGAATAGGCGAGCGAGAAATCGCCGTGGCGGCGCACCAGCGCCAGGCGTTCGGCATCCGTCAGTTCGCGTAGCGGAACCTTGGGCGCCACGGCATCGAGAAGCCTGTCGAGGTAGATGCGCAGGGGCGCCATGAGCTCCGCGTGCCAAGAATGGATGACCTGCCGCCCTCAGGTCGCGAATCGCTGGCGACCGCTGCGGCCACGTCGCGTCAGCGCGATATAGGATGCAATTGGCGGCGAATGAAGGGCAAATGTCCGAAAGCGTCCGCTATCGCTCGTCGGCGACCGGAACTGTCTCGCAGTATCGGTTTGAGTTTTCCATGCAATGTTATATATCAAGTTATCGTTATGCGGTGGATGAACCATGGAAGACGTTCTTCGATCCCTCGGCTTTCTCTGCCTTGGCAGCCGTATGAAGCGCATAGGCGAGCAATTGCAGGCCGATACGCAGCGTGTGCTCGACCGCCTGGACGTGCGCATCCAGTCGAGCCAATACCCGCTGCTCGCCGCGCTCGACAGGCTAGGCCCGCTGCCGGTCGGCGAGCTGGCGCAATCGCTCGACGTCGCGCAGCCGGGCGTGACGCGCAGCGTGGCACTGCTTGCCGAGCTGGGGCTGGTCGAGGTCCGTCCTTCCGATGACGACCAGCGGCGCCGGATCGTTTCGCTGAGCCGCAACGGCCGGCGGCTGGTCGACCAGGCGAAGCGGGACGTCTGGCCGAGCATCGAAAACGCCGTCGCCGATCTGTGCGCCGATCTTTCCGGACCGCTGCTCGGCCAGCTTGCCGCCATCGAGGATCGTCTGGCCGCGACGCCGCTCGATCGCCGCGCCGAAAACGCCAAGGTTGCCGCGTCATGAAACATTTTCTCGACCGCCCCATCTGGAGCGCGCTTGCGACGCGGCACCGGGCTTTTGCCGAAGGGGATGACCTTGCCAGGCGGTACCGGCCGTCGATTGTTCCTTTCGCCGCCACCGCTGCCGACGACGCGGACAGCCTGAGGGCGCTGGCCAGGCTTCTGCCGCCGCGCGAAACCGCCGTCCTTGTTCAGGCGGATGAGATCGTTCTGCCGGCGGAAATTTCCGCGACCTCGACCGCGACGCTGGTGCAGATGATTGCCGAACAGCCGATCCCGGCTGCATCCGATGCGCGTATCCGGCAGCTGACAAAGGACGATGCGACGGAAATGCTGGCGCTTGCGTCGCTCACCAAGCCCGGCCCCTTCACGCTGGAGGCGCTGAGCCTCGGCGATTTCTGGGGCATCAAGATCAACGGCAGGCTGGCGGCGATGGCCGGCGAGCGCATGAAGCAACCCGGCTGCAGCGAACTCAGCGGCGTGTGCACGCATCCGGATTTTCGCGGCGCGGGCCTTGCGCGGCTGCTGTCGCTGTTCGTGGCGGGCAGGATCGCGGCGCGCGGCGAGGTTCCGTACCTCCATGCCTATGACAGCAATACGGCGGCGATCAGACTCTACGCGTCCATCGGCTTCCGCTTGAGGAGCACGATGAACATGGCCATGGTTCAACGCGCGGGATGAGTGCGCGGCTTCGTCATCCACGGGCGGAGCAAGGAGCGAAGCGACGCGCGCAGACCCGAGGATCCATTCCGTTACGCTAAGGCGTTGCAACGGTGCAGAATTCTGCTCCGCTGTGCCCCACGATCTCGGTCGCGGAATAGATCCCAGGGGTCTTCGCGACGCCGCTGCGCGGCTGCTTCGCCCTAGGATAACGACGTTGGGGAGGCTTCGGCCAATCCCCAACGTCCTTGCCGCAGGATTCCGGCCTATCACACCGCGATCTTGCCGCCGCCCTGCTTCGTAATGGCGATGACGGACGGCCGCACCGGCATGTCGGGCTTGAAGTCCGGCCAGCGGGTCGACGGATCCTCGTAATAGGACGGGCGGCCGAAACCTTCCCAGTCCTCGCCGCCATCGCCCGGATGCTGGACGGCGACAAAGGCGGTCTGGTCGTCAGGCGCGAACAGCGGGCCGCACATTTCGGCGCCGATCGGCACGCGGAAGAACAGTTTTGACGTCGCCCGCGCCAGGCCTTCGGTGTCGACAGCCCAAAGGCCGTCGGTGCGGCCGGTGGCCTTCGGACCCTGGCCGTCGGTGGCGACCCACAGGCGTCCGGCGGAATCGACGGCGCAGTTGTCGGGCATGCCGAACCAGCCATGGGCAGTGGTCGAGGTCGAGAAGGTGGCGCCGACATCGGCAACGGAAGGATCGCCGCATTTCAACAGCACTTCCCATTTGCCCTTGCTGGCGGTGAAGTCGCCGCCATCCTCGACGATCTCGATGATATGGCCGAAGGCATTGCCGGCACGCGGGTTGGCGGCGTCGACCTGCTCTGTCTTGCGTTTCGAATTGTTGGTCAGCATGACATAGACCTTGCCGTTGCCGGCATTGGGCTGGACGTCCTCCGGACGGTCCATCTTGGTGGCGCCGAGCAGGTCGGCGGCGCGCCGCGTCTCGATCAGCACGTCGGCCTGGGAAGCAAAACCGTTCTCGGCCGTCAGCGGACCTTGGCCGAAGACGATCGGCATCCACTCGACCGAACCGTCCTCGGCGAACTTCGCGACATGCAACGTGCCGTCGTCGAGCAGGTTCATGTTGGCGGCCCGATCGTTCGGATTGAACGTGCCTTTGGTGACGAATTTGTAGACATAGTCGAAGCGCTCGTCGTCGCCGAGATAGAAGACGACGCGGCCGTCCTTGGCGACGATCGATTCGGCGCCCTCATGCTTGAAGCGGCCCATGGCGGTGCGCTTCCTCGGCACCGAGTTCGGATCGTTGACGTCGACCTCGACGATCCAGCCAAAACGGTTCGGCTCGTTCGGTTCCTTGGCGAGGTTGAAGCGGTCGTAATGCGCGCCCCATTCATAGGCGCCTTCCGGGATGCCGAGACGCTTGTAATTGGCGGCTTCCTTGTGGCCTTCCGGCAATTCGCCAGAGAAATAGCCGTGGATGTTTTCCTCGGCCATCACGTAAGTGCCCCAGGGCGTGACGCCGCCGGCGCAATTGTTGACGGTGCCGATGACCCTGGCGCCGGACGGATCGGCATTGGTCTTGACGCGGTCGTGACCGGCGACCGGGCCGGAGAGCGCCATTTCGGTGGTGGACATGATGCGGCGGTTGAGCTTGCCGTTCCGCACGACCTGCCATTTGCCGCCTTGCTTGCGGATCTCGACGATGGTGCCGCCATGCGCTGCCATCTCGACGTCGACCTGCTCCTTGCTCAGCGGTGCGACCTCGGCGGCCTTCTTGCCGTCCTTCTCGACAACATTGACGATGCCGGGGAACATCAGGTGCGGGTTGGTGTATTCGTGGTTGACGACCAGCAGGCCATGTTCGGCGGAGCCGTCGATCGGGATATAGCCGACATAATCGTTGTTGTAGCCGAACTGCTTCGCCTGGGCTTGGGCCGACTGTTTCGCCGGATCGAACTCCGGCGAATCGGCGAACAGCGGATCGCCCCAGCGCAACAGCACATCGGCGTCATAGCCCGGCGCGACATGATGCCTGTCGTCGATACCGGCCTCGATCTCGTCGAATTTGAAAGCGGAGCCTTCGGCGGCGCGCGCCTCGTCGGCGGCGACCAGCGCCAGCGGACTGACGGTGGCTGCGATGGCCGAGACGGCCAGCGAGCCCATCAGAAAACCGCGGCGCGAGAAACGCGCGGCGATGATCTCGCCCATAGTGCGGTTGTCGGTCGGGTTGATGGGCGGCCCGTCATTTTGCTCGAGCTGGCTGGTGCGGAAGCGGGTCTCGGGGTTCACGGTCATATGGTTTCCTCCGGCTTCTTGAGGTGGCTTGAGTTTTGACCTTTCGACCCCTAAAGCGCGTCGATCACATTTTCGTGACATCGCCTCGACGTACCATCTGGTGATTGGCGAAGCCGTCGGCAGGGCAATGAGGGGCGGAGCCGACCTAGCAAACAGAGGCGCCGTGACGATCGCTTCAAGCAAGGACAACGCCCAGCGTGTAATGCTGATGGCCAACGCTGCCGCCGCCCCTCATCCGCCTGCCGGCACCTTCTCCCCGTATAGTGACGGGGAGAAGGGAGCTTGCTGCGGCCTTCACCTATCCTCCGCGGCGATCAGCTTGACGGCTTCACCCGCTTGCGAAACAAGGGCTGCGGCCGGCGTGGCGACGGCGCTTCAAAAAAGGGGACGGCAAGGTGAGCTTCTGGGGGCTGGCGCAGCTTGGCGCCTCAACGGTGATGTTCCTGCTGGCGGCAGCGGCGGCCAAGCAATGGGGGCTGTCGCCGAGCCTCGGCAATATCCTTTTGACGCTCGCGCTCTATTCCGCCGGCAATCTGATCATGCTCAGGCTGGTGCGCGAGTTCGGCATGTCGGTGTCGTTCAGCCTGTCGGCGGTGATCCAGCTCGTCGCGGTCAATGTCGTGGCGCTCGCCTTCTTCGGCGAGCGGCTCAATGCGCTCCAGGCGACAGGCATGGCGCTGGCGATCGCCGCTGTCGCACTGATCACGCTCGGGCCCTATATGCAGAAGCTCTAAAAGCAATTCCAGGAAAAGTGTGAAGCGGTTTTCCGTCCGGAATTGCGTTAGATACTTGAACAAGGCCCCTGATGAACCCATCCGTCGGCGCATTGCTTACCAGAATCGAGTTCCCCCTGCTTCTGGCCGGGCTGGTGATCGCTGGCGGGCTGTGGGGTTTTGTGGAATTGATGGAGCTGGCTCAGGCGACGACGCCGCATGCGTTCGACACCCAGATCCTGCTCGCCTTCCGCCATGCCGGGCAGCCGAACAGCCCGATCGGCCCGGCTTGGCTGCAAGGTGCGGTTCGCGACATCACCGCCCTCGGCAGCACCAGTGTGCTGGTGCTGATCACGACGGCGACCATCATCTACCTGCTGCTGATCCGCAGGGCGGGGACGGCGCTGTTCGTATTCGCCGCCATAGCCGGCGGGCAGGTGCTTTCTAGCCTGCTCAAGCTCGAGGTCGACCGGCCCCGGCCCGATCTCGTCTCGCATCTGGTCAGCGAGACGTCGCTGTCCTTTCCAAGCGGGCACGCCATGCTGTCGGCGGTGACCTATCTGACGCTCGGCTCTTTAGCCGCGCGCTTCCTTCCGGACCGCAGGACGAAGATCTTCGTGCTTTGCCTTGCCGTGCTGATCGCAGTGCTGGTCGGCATCAGCCGCGTCTATCTCGGCGTGCATTGGCCGTCCGATGTGCTTGCCGGCTGGTGCGCTGGCTTTGCCTGGGCCATGTTATGCTGGCTCGCGGCGCGCCTGCTGCAGCGGCGCAAAATGGTGGCCGACAGCGACTGATCGATATCTGATGCATATTAAATGATGCTTGAGACATTGTAATATTTACAATATGCATCTTTTTTGGCTTCAGAGACGGGTTCTCGCCGATGATCACTGCCGCACAGATGCGCGCCGCGCGGGCGTTGACCGGTATCGACCAGAAGACGCTCGCCGAGCGGGCCGGAGTCTCGCTTCCGACAATCCAGCGCATGGAAGCGAGCGACGGTGTCGTCAGGGGCGTGGTCGACACGCTGATGAAGGTCATCCAAGCGCTCGACGCGGTCGGCGTGGAGCTGATCGGCGAGAACCAGGCCAGCGAGCGCGGCGGCAGGGGCGTGCGCCTCAAGACAACCGCGGCGCAGAACCCGCAAGGCTGAGCCGCTGCCGCGTCGGCCCGCAAAGGCTGGCATCGCAGCGGCCGGATTTGCCGGCGGTTCGCCGTTTCACTGAAACGCCGAACCGTCCATCTTTTTGCCTTGCGCAATTCCGGACGAAACCCGTTACGCACTTTTCCTGGAACTGCTCTGGCGTGACGCTTTCTCAAACTGCCGCTTCGATCGGCTCGGCAAGTTTCGGGTTGGCGCGCGCGGCGATCAGGCAGCCGGCGACGATGAGACATGCTCCGGTCAGCGTCGTCCACGCCACATCCTCACCGAAGAAGAACCAGCCAAGCGCGATCGCCCAGATGAAGGCCGAGTATTCGGTCGGGATCAGATATTGCGCTTCGGCGCGGGCGTAGGACCAGCTCATCAGGAATTGCCCGGCGAGCGACAGCATTGCCACTCCGGCCAGCGGGAGCCAGAAATTCGGCGGAAGCGCGACGGCAAGCCACGGCGCGGCGAGAGCAAGGATGATCGCCACGCAAAGGTTCTGAAACAGCATGATCTCGAGCGGCTTGGCCAACAGCGCCTGTTGCCGGGCGAGGACCAGATTGTAGCCATAGAACACGGTCGATACGAGCACCGCCGCCGTGCCGAGCAGGGCACCGTGCGAATAGCTCTCCCGCCCGAACTGGCCGGCCAAGATGATCGCGACGCCCGCGATGCCGGCAAGCGACGCCCACACCGCCTGGCGCCGGATCCTTTCGCCCAGCAACAGCGCGGCCAGGAAAAGCGCAAACAGCGGCGCGACGAAGCTGAGCCCGATCGCCTCGGCGAGCGGCAGCCTGGCGAGACCCCAGAAGAATGAGACCAGGACAATGCCGACGACCGCGGCGCGCAGCGCATGCAACCTCAGCACCGGCCTAGCTGGCCTTGAGCGCGGTCCCGCCGACCAGGCCGCGCCCGCAACCAAAGTCGCCACCGCGCTGCGCCACAGCAGCGTGTTGTAAACGCCCACCGCCATGGCCAGGGACTTCATCGCCGCGTCCATCCCCGACAGAAGGAAGATCGCCAGCGCGCAGACGAGCACCGGGATCATCGGCGAAACTGCACCGTTCAGGCTGGATGTCTTCACGGCTTGGCTCATTGCTGCCGGATATCCCGGAGCGAATGGCAGAACCAGATGGCAGCGCCGGTCGATATGGCGGTCCAATCCAAGTTGGCGTCGTTGCTTCGCGGCGGCAGCTAGTGGCACTGCATAGGGATTTTGACCGGTCGGCTCTGTTTGCGTTGGCAGGTTGTATGCGTTGGAGATTGGCCGAAACGCCCATCGCGATCGTCATTCTAGGGCGGAGCAAGGAGCGAAGCGTACCGCGTAGACCCTAGAATCCATGCCGTTACCTTCGCCAAGGAGTGCAACGAAGCAGAATTCCGCACCGTGGCGGCGCTTCCAAGTCACGGCATGGATTCTATGGTCTGCGCCGCGTCGCTTCGCTCCTTGCTCCGCCATAGAATGACGAGGTTGGGGCGGCTTCGACCAATCCTGGGCGTTTGCGCTGATTTCACGGAAATGAACGGAAAAACCTTACACCAAGACAAACGGCAACCTTTCAAAATCCCTGTGTCGGGGAACTAGTCGATCTTCAGCGCGACGATCTCGCCTTCGCCCATCAGCGGCACGAAGATCCGCTTGCCGTCGGTGCCGATGTCGGCGCTGCCCGGCTTGAATTGCGCTATCACCGTCGGCGCGCCGTCGGGCCTGTAGCTGTAAAGCGTGCCGGTCATGTAGGCGGTGGCGTAGATGGTATCGCCGATAGAGATGACGCCATCGAGATTGGCGAAGTTCTGCGCGCCCGGCAGCGGTGCGACCGTCTTCGTGGCGAGGTCGACCGACAGCAGCCCGCCGGGCTCCGCCGTGCTGAAGTCAGGCTTGATGCCCTTGCCCCAGGAGGCGACGATCAGCCTGTCGCCGGCGGCGAAGACGCCATTGGGCGAGGCCAGCAGCGGATCCTTGACGAACAGCTCCGGCTTGTCGCCGTCGATGCAGTAAATCGTGTCGGCCAGCATGTCGCTGACATAGACCCTTCCGGCGCTGTCGGCGGTCATGTCGTTGAGGAAGACGGCGCCGGGTACCTCGATGGTCGAAACCAGTCTGCCGCTGGCGAGATCGACGACGCGCACCTTGGTGATGTCGGCGGCGTAGAGCTTGCCGCCGGAAATCGCTATGCCCTTGGGCGCATCCATGCCGTCCACCCAGTGACGGGTGATGACCTTGCCGTCCATCGACAAAAGCGACAGGTAGCCATTGCCGTCCGCATCGCCGGGATTGCCGACGATGTTGGAGACGACGATGCGATTGTGGGCGGTATCGACAAGTGCCGATTCCGGTTGCTCGAAACCGGATGCGCGCCAAAGTTCGCCGGCCTGCGCGACGGACACAGCGGCAGAGGCGATGGCGGCGAAGACGGTTGAGGCGATGAGACGTTTCATGGATGCTCTCCTGTGATGACGACGGAGAGCTAGGGTTTTCGATACTTTCCTGGAAGCCGGAACAGGGCTAGTATCGCCATTCGATACCAAATCGCACGAATGGGGCGCAGTCCATGAACGGTCCACTCTTCGAGGCGCTGAAACGGACGCTGAAGGCCAAGGGCCTGACCTATCGCACGCTGGCCGAGCGCATGGGCATCTCCGAGCCGACGGTGAAGCGCATCTTCCATGAGCGCAACTGCAAGCTCGACCGGCTGATGGAGATCTGCGCGGCGGCGGATGTCGAGCTGGAGAACGTGCTCGGCGCGATGAACCGTGGCCCGGGCCCGGCCAACCGCGTCGCGCCGGAGATCGAGCGCAGGCTGGCGGCGCGGCCGGCGCTGCTCTTCGTCTTCATTATGCTGTCGGAGAAATTCACGCCCGAAGGCATCATGCGCTCGCAAGGCCTGAGCGAGGCCTCGATGTTCCTCTATCTGCGCGACCTCGAGGAACTCGGGCTGGTGGCGCTAGGACGTGGATTGTCGGCGAGGTTGCTCGTCGACACGCCGATCCAGTGGGATTTCGAGGGTCCGCTGAAGCCGCATTTCGAGATGACCAACAAGAACTTCATCGGCTGGGCGATCGGCCATATGGAACGGGCCGCGACCTTCATCAGCTTTTCCAGGCGGATGCGGCCGGAAACGGCGGAAATGCTGCGGCGCGAGGCCGAGGAGCTCGCCGAACGCGCCAGGCTGCTTGCCCATCACGACCAGCACACCACGCCGGAGGATCAGCTCGCCGGCTACAAATGGACCTTTGCCTTCGGGGCGACGCCGTTTCCGGCGATCATGCCGATCGGACCGCACCCGCGCGATGCTGGCGCGCGAACGGAGACCGGGGCGAAGGGGCGGCGGCCGCTGCCGGCGTAATGGATGAAATCTAGCGCTTGGCATCCGCCGCCTAACACCGCGACGGGTGGAACTCTGCGATCGGAACGGGCAGAGAGCTCGATAAAAGGTCTTTCGGCGACCCAGGCGTCTGATCCGAGTAGCGCCGATTTTGAGACCGGCACAACTATAGGCTGCGAACCAAGCTCGTGTGGACGGCGCAGTCCGGAAAACCCGGGGAGAGTATTGGATGTCGTGGAAGCTCGACGAGACCGTGCAAACATCTGCGGGCACAGTGGCAGCGGGTCGACTTGGTAGCGGGCCTGCACTCGTGCTGGCTCATGGCTGGCCGTGGTCCTCGTTCTCATGGCATCGGATCATTCCGGACCTTGCAGGGCGGTATCGCGTCCATTGGTATGATATGCCTGGATACGGGCAATCCGAAAAAGGCGCGGGGCAGCGCACGTCGCTTGATGTGCAAGGAAAGATATTCGCCGAAATGCTTGCATATTGGGATATCGAATGTCCGATCGTCATTGCCCATGACATGGGTGGAGCGACAACGCTACGAGCCCATTTGCTGCATGACTGCGACTTCGACCGGTATCTGCTGATGAACGTTGTCGCCATGCGCCCTTGGGGATCGGAGTTCTTCGGCCATGTCGGTCGCCATGTGGATGCCTTTCTAGGCCTGCCGCCGCATATCCACAGAGCGGTCGTAGAGGCCTACATCAAGGGAGCCATCGTAAACGACATCGATTCCGGAGATTTCGATAAGCTGGTCGAGCCTTGGCTTTCCGAGGACGGGCGCGCGAGCTTCTATCGCCAATTCGCGCAAGCCGATGAAAAATATACCGCTGAAGTCGAGCCGATGTTCAGGGACATACGCTGTCCGGTAAAGATAATCTGGGGCGAAGACGATCCATGGATTCCGCTGACGCGAGGCAAAGCGCTTCATGCGCTGATCCCGCAGGCGTCGTTCGAAACACTGCCCGGTGTCGGCCACCTGCCTCAACTTGAAGCTCCGGATCTGGTGCTGAGGCGGCTGAGCGCATTTTTAGGGACATAACGACATCTCCGCGAAACGCCACTCGTCGATGGTTTCGCGAGGCCTGTCGGCCGAAAAGATTTCTCCTCCACCCTGTGAGAGGGGTTAGGGGCGGGATGCGACTGTGGAGTTTATTGCCTTCGCTCCAAGTCAGCCGGCGGCCGCGCCTGCGTCCTCCCGCTGGCCGGCGAGATCGTCACGCGCCTTGCGCGCGAGCTTTTTGGCCGAGCGCTTGGGGCTGTCGCCGAACAAATCGGCGGCATCGGCAAGGCAGGCCTTGGTCAGGCTCTTTTCGGAGCGCTTTAGGAGCTTACGCAGAAGCTTGGTTTCGTCGGAGGGGCCTAGCGGCTCGCCTTCGGCACCGAGCAGCGCGCGCATGACGAAGACGTCGTGCAGTTCGCCGAGCAGTTCGCCGAGGCTGTCGACCGCCTTGCGGCGCGCCTTGATCGGCGTCGGCCACAAGCGGCCGAGCAAGGACAGATGCATGGAGTGCGTCTTGGTCGCCTTGCGCAGGTCGTGAAAATCGTCGTCCTCGCCGCGCGACTCCGCCTTGTCCAGCGCCTTCTTCGCCCGCCGCAAGGTGGCGCGGGCGCCGTCAGCCAGGATGTCGGCCGCCTGCTCTGGCTGATCGGGCAGAGCCAGCCTGTCGATGCGCTCCAGCCCTTCGTGGCAAGCGGCTATTGCCGCATTGATGGCGGCGTCGAGGCCAGGACCGGCATGGAGCTCATGCTGGCGCAGCACCAGCCGCTCACGCACCGGGTCGAGCCTGCCGCCGGCCGATTGTTCCGGAAAGGCATCGGCCAGACGGTCGACGGTTTCGATGAGCGCGGTCGCCTCGCGCGGGCCGGCGAGCAGCGCCGACACCTGCTTATAGCATTCGTTCTCGGTTTGGCAGAACGGTTCGTCCCCGGAACGAACCAGGCGCAGCAAGGCGCGTACGCTTTTCAGCCGCTTGCGGCATTTGTGCAGCCCCTGTTCCGGCTTCTCGCGCGCCGTCTCGAGATGGCCGACAGCCCTGCTGATCTCGTCGGCCAATATGCGCCTGACCTCGCCGGTCAACGGCAAGCGCGGATCGATGCGGAAGCTCATGCGGCGATCTCCGGAATCCCCCCGAGGGCCAGCGACGCGTTGTAGAACCTCGACTCGCCGGTGACCTCGCGACCGAGCCAGTCGGGCAGCACTTCGTCAGATACGTCCTCCGGCGTCTCCAGCTCCGCGACCACCAATCCCGCGAGCTTGCCGCCGAACACATCGACTTCATAGAGATAGCCGCGGTGTCTAACATGGTGGCGTGTCTTCTCGATGACACGTCCGAGGGCAAACGCCATCAATTCCTCGGCCTCGGCCAGCGGGATGGAATATTCGAACTCGTCGCGCTCGCGCGCCCTGTCGCCGAACTTCAGCGTCAGCTTGGCGGAGCGCCCATCGCTGATGCGCACACGCACCGTGCGGCCGGGCTGGGCAGCGACATAAAACTGGCGAATGCGGATTTCCGCCTCGGCCATGTCGCGCCAGTCGGGACTGGAGACCAGGAACTTACGCTCGACTTCCTTGCCCATGGCCGGGCACTAAAGCCTGTGGGGGTCGAGAAGGCAAGCCGCGCCGGGTATCAAATTTGACTTTAATCAATCGATTGATTAAAGTGCGGGTATGGGCAAGCAACCAAGTGTGAAACGGCAGCAGCGCGAGACCGGCACCGCCGATCAAACACGAGCGGCGCTGGTGCATGCGGCGCTCAAGCTGTTCGGACGGCAGGGTTTCGACGGCACGTCGACGCGCGAAATCGCGACGGAAGCCAAGGCCAATATCGGTTCCATCGCCTATCATTTCGGCGGCAAGGAAGGGCTGCGCGCCGCTGCCGCCGACTTTATCGTCGAGACCATTCAGGGTATCGCCGGCCAGGCGCTGGGCGCAACCCAGGCGGCAAACCCGGAAGCCGCGAGAGCACAGCTCTTCGCAGCCTTGGAGCGGATGGTCGGCTTCGTCGTGGCCAGTCCGCAGGCCGGCGAGATCGTACAATTCGTACTTCGGGAGTTCTCGCATCCGACCGCCGCGCTCGACCGCATCTATGCCGGCGTGTTCGAGCCGGCGCACCGGCGGCTGTGCCAGATATGGGAACAGGCAACCGGCGAGCCGGCCGAGAGCGAGGCAACCCGGCTCACGGTCTTCACGTTGATCGGTCAGGTCATCTATTTCCGCATTGGCCGCGAGGCAGTCATGCGCCGGATGGGCTGGCGCGAGATCGGCAATGAAGAGGCCGCCAAGGTGGTGGCGGTCACCACCGACAATCTCAGGGCAATGCTGGCGGCGCGCGATGCACGCGCTGGCAAGAAGGGCAAATCATGAGCTTTCTCTGTTCGTTGCCGCTCGCGGCCCAGCTGTTCGGCGCCTGCGCGCCGGCGGCGCCTTTAGCCGTCGGCTATGTCGAAGGCGAATATGTGCTGATGGCGCCGATCGAAGTGGCCCAGGTGGCGACGGTGACGGTCAAGCGCGGCGACCGCGTCGAAACCGGAACGGCGGTGGCGACGCTCGAGGACGCCGACGCCAAGATCGAGGTGGCGCAGGCGCAGGCGGCCCTTGCGCAGGCACAGGCGCAGCTTGCCGATCTGCAGGTCGGCAAGCGCCCCGAAGAAATCGCCGTGCTCAAGGCCGAGGTCGACATGGCAAAAGCCCAGGCGGCCGACGCCAAGCGCAAATATGACCGCGCGAGCGATCTCTATAAACGCGGCACCGGCACGCAGGCCGACTACGACACAGCCTCGGCCTCGTTTGAGACCGCCACGGCCCAGGTCGGCCAGGCGGAAGCCAATCTCGCCGTCGGCAATCTGCCGGCGCGGTCCGAGACGATCAAGGCCGCGGACAACCAGGTCAAGCAGGCGCAATCGAGCCTGGGGCAGGCCGAGTGGCGGCTGTCGAAGCGGGTGCTGACCGCGCCCTCGCCCGGCCGCGTCAACGACGTGATCCGCAATCCCGGCGACACTGCCGGGCCGACCGCGCCGGTGATCTCGATGCTGCCCGACGGCGCCGTGAAGCTCAGCGTCTATGTGCCCGAAAGCGCGTTTTCGGCCGTCAAGGTCGGCACCGAGCTCAACGTCCACTGCGACGGCTGCGGGACGGGGCTGAAGGCACGCGTCAGCTATGTCTCGCCCGATCCTGAATTCACGCCGCCGGTGATCTACTCGCTCGAGAACCGGCAGAAGCTGGTCTATCTCGTCGAGGCGCGGCCGGAGGGCGATGCGGGACCGCTGCAGCCCGGACAGATCGTCGATGTCGATCTCGCGGATCTGGGGCAATGAACGTCATCGACGTCCGCGGCCTGGTCAAGCGCTTCGGCGACAAAACCGTCGTCGACCATGTGACGATGACGGTCGCCGAAGGCGAGATCGTCGGCTTCCTCGGGCCGAACGGCTCGGGCAAGACGACGACCATCCGCATCATGTGCGGGCTTTTGACGCCGGACGAGGGCGACGGCACGGTGCTGGGCTTCGACATCCGCAGCGACGCGCTCAGGATCAAGCGCGAAGTCGGTTACATGACGCAGAAATTCTCGTTCTACGAGGATTTGACGATCGGCGAGAATCTCGAATTCGTGGCGCGGCTTTACCGGCTGAGGCCGGTCGAACAGTATGTGGCGAGGACGCTGGATGACCTCGGCCTGGCGAGCCGCCGCAGCCAGCTGGCCGGCACGCTTTCCGGCGGCTGGAAGCAGCGGCTGGCGCTGGCCGCCTGCATCATGCACAAGCCGAAGCTGCTTCTGCTCGACGAGCCGACTGCCGGCGTCGATCCCAAGGCGCGGCGCGAATTCTGGGACGAGATCCACCGGCTGGCCGGAGGCGGGCTGACGGTGCTGGTCTCCACCCATTACATGGACGAGGCTGAGCGCTGCCACCGGATCAGCTACATCTCCTACGGCAAGATGCTCGCCACCGGCACGGTGGACGAGGTGGTGAAGAATGCCGGGCTGACCACTTTCGTCTTGCAGGGGCCGCGGCTCGACCAGGTGGCCGAGGCGCTGCAGGGCCGGCCCGGCGTCGACCAGGTGGCGCCGTTCGGCGCGACGCTGCATGTTGTCGGCTCCGACAAGGCGGCGCTGGAAAAGGCGCTCGCCGATGTCGAGAAGGAGCACAAGGGCGTTACGGTGAAGCCCGGCGAGACCAGCCTCGAGGATGTGTTCATTCAGTTCATGGCCGGCTCGAAGGACAATATGGCATGAACGCGGTCTTCTCCTTCGCCAGGCTGGGCGCGCTGCTGATCAAGGAATTCATCCAGATGCGGCGCGACCGCATCACCTTCGCCATGATGCTCGGCGTGCCGTTGATCCAGCTGGTGCTGTTCGGCTATGCGATCAACAACGACCCGAAGAGCCTGCCGGCAGCGCTGGTGGCGACCAGCAGCGATCCCTATACGCGGGCCATGGTCTCGGCGCTGCAGACCACCGGCTACTACCGCTTCGACCATGTGGCGCAAAGTGCCGAGGAAGCAGAGTTCCTGATGGCGCGCGGCGATGTCGCCTTCGTCGTCACCATCCCCGCCGATTTCGCGCGGCGGGTCGAGCGCGGCGACAACCCGCAGATCCTGATCGAGGCCGACGCCACCGACCCGGCGGTGGCCAGCGGCGCCATCTCGACATTGAGCACCGTGGCCAGCCAGGCGCTGCTGAGGGCGCAAGGCACGCAGGAGACAGCCAAGGAAGCGGCGCGCGGCCAGCTCGATGTCGTCGTGCACCGGCGCTACAATCCCGAAGGCGTCTCGCAATACAACATCGTGCCCGGCCTGCTTGGCGTCATTCTGCAGATGACGATGGTGATGATGACCTCGATCGCGCTGACGCGCGAGACCGAGCGCGGCACGATGGAAAACCTTCTGGCCATGCCGTCGAGCCCGCTGGAGATCATGCTCGGCAAGGTGCTGCCCTACCTTGTGGTGGGCGCGGTGCAGGTGCTGGTGGTGCTGGCCGCGGCGAAGCTTCTGTTTGCCATTCCCTTCATGGGGTCGCTGTCGCTGCTGCTGTCGACCGTGCTGGTGTTCGTGCTGTCGCTGGTGCTGCTCGGCTACACGATCTCGACCATCGCCCGAACGCAAATGCAGGCGCTGCAGCTCACCTTCTTCTTCTTCCTGCCCTCGATCATGCTGTCGGGCTTCATGTTCCCCTATCGCGGCATGCCGGGCTGGGCGCAGATTTTCGGCGAGATCTTTCCGCTGACGCATTTCCTGCGCATCACGCGCGCGGTCATGCTGAAGGGCGCCCAACTGCCGGCGGTGGCGACGGAAATCGGCTGGCTCTTCGTCTTCGTGGCGCTGTTTGCCGGCGTGGCGCTGGTGCGGTTCAGGCGGACGCTGGATTAGGCTTGATGGGAATACAACGCGCGACAGAAACTAGTTTCGTACCTGTGTAATCTGACACCAGCCCATGCAGCGATGGCGATCTCCTCATCCGTAACCGGTCGTCGGTACTCCTTTATTTTCCTCACGCCCCCGTCCTCAACGACTTCGTCGAGTTTGGTCATTTTCGGAGTGCCGTCAGAAAAATACACATACCTGTAAGCAAAAAGTGCCAACTGCGGTTTTCCAATGGATTTTACATAGGCCTCAATAGCATGAACCGCGGACTCTACGGCATCAAAGTATTTCATCCGTTGCGCCCGCTCAAGTTTGACAAATAAAAGAAATAGTCTCTTGTCGCTAAGGGTGAGGCGGCCGTCGTTGGTGTCTCTGACTCCACGACCGGACAGTTTTTGCCTAGTATCTTGGTAAATCGAAGAGCCCATAATGTACCCAAGTTTCACCCAAACTAAGGTACGGGCGCTCACAAACTTTGCAATAGATGAAACATGGGCCGAAGCGTCCGATTGTCCCAAAAGCGTGCGAGCGCCTCGGTGCCTTAGGCAGCCGCCATAATCTCCGCATAGGTGCTGAAATCGACATTGCCGCCGGACAGGACCACTGCCAAGCATTTGCCGGCGAGGTCGATCTCGCCCGAGGCGAGCGCGGCAAGCGCGACGCAGCCGCCCGGTTCGACCACCAGCTTGAGATGGGCCATGGCGTCGCGCATCGCTTGGGCGACCGCCTTGTCGGAGACGGCGATGGCGCCGGCAAGATTCTTGCGGTTGATCTCGAAGGTGATCAAGCCCGGCTCGGCAGTGAGGATCGCATCGCAGATCGAGCTGTGGCCGGGTTCGTTGGCGACCCTTTCGCCCTTGGCCAGCGAGCGGCGCGTGTCGTCGAAATGTTCCGGCTCGACGGCCCAGACGGCGGTTTGCGGCGAGGCGTCCTTCACGGCAACGGATATGCCGCTCGAGAGACCGCCGCCGCCACAAGGGATGACGACGGCGTCGAGCGCGACGCCAAGGGCTTTCGCCTGCCGCATCAACTCCAGGCCGATCGTGCCCTGGCCGGCAATGATGGCCGGATCGTCGAACGGCGGCACCAGCGCCATGCCCTTTTCGATATAGGGGCGGACGATCGTCATGCGGTCGTCCTTAAAGCGGTCGAACGGCACGATTTCGGCGCCCATCTTGCGGACGTTGCCCACTTTAAGCGCCGGCGCGTCGGCCGGCATGGCGATGACCGCCTTGACGCCGAACATCGCAGCCGAGGCCGCCACGCCTTGCGCATGGTTGCCGGATGAGAAGGCAACGACGCCCCGGCTGCGCTCTTCCTCGCTCAAGCACGACAGCTTGTTGTAGGCGCCGCGGATCTTGAAGGAACCGGTACGCTGCAAAGTCTCCGGCTTGAACAGGATGCGGCCGCCATAGCGCTTGTTGAGCTCGGGCGATTCGATCAGCGGGGTTTCGACGACCAGGCCGGAAAGCCGGGCGGCGGCGGCGCGGATGTCGGAGATGCCGGGCAAGGTGAGCATGGCGGGCCTCGTGGAGGATAGGGGCCACCATGCTGCACGGAAACCGACGCGGCGCGCCAACGAAAAAATGTGATGGAGACAATGTTGGGCGCGTGATGGCCGGCGGCTGAGCGCGTAATCTCCCCCCTTGCGGGGGGAGATTGGCCGCTTCGACGCCAACGCCATTCGCGACGAAGGGCAGGCAGTTCCTAACCCAGCAGCGTCTTCGTTCGTTTGCTGCCGCCGAGCTTGCGCCAGGTGTTGAAGCGGTGGGTGGCGGCGGCAAACGATATCTTCATCTGCTGGGAAACCGAGTAGCGCGACTTGCCTTCGTCGAACATGCGGTAGCAGGACTCCGCACCTTCCTCGGTCAGCTTGCCGTCCGGCGTCTTGTTGTGCGGATTGGCGGGATCGAATTTTTCAATCTGTTCTTCGACAAGACCCCTCAGGCGCTGCAAATCGGCCTCGATGCTGGCGATGAGGTCGAGAACGGGCTTTGCGTCGAATGCGTGCGGAGGCTTTTTGTCCGTCATTCAGCTGGTCTCCTTAATTTCGGTTGTTGCCGCCCATATAGGCAAACATTCGGTAATAATGAAGAGCCGGCCTGAACGCGCTGGATCAACCCTTTGCGAGCGCGTTCCCGTCGCCGGCGATTGACGTCAGGCGGCCAAAATCCTAGTTTAGAATTATTCTAAACTAGAGTGGCTTCATCATGCTTTCCCGTGTTTTCGGCTTCGGCCGCCGTTCCTTCGATTCACTGTCGGAGCAGGAGATCCTGGCGCTGGCGATCTCTTCCGAGGAGGATGACGGGCGCATCTACCGCGCCTATGCCGACGGGCTGGCGCAGGACTTTCCGCAATCGGCAAAGGTGTTCGAGGCTATGGCCGAGGAGGAAGATGGCCATCGCGATTCCCTTATCGAGCTTTACCGCAAGCGCTTCGGCGAGCGCATCCCGCTGATCCGGCGCGAGCATGTGAGAGGTTATTTCGAGCGCAAGCCCGACTGGCTGGTGAAGCCGCTCGGCATCGAGCATGTGCGCCGCCAGGCCGAAGCGATGGAGCAGCAGGCCTATCGTTTCTATGTCGAGGCGGCCAAGCGCACCACCGACGCCTCGACGCGCAAGCTGCTGGACGACCTCGCCGTGGCCGAGCAGGGCCACGAAAGCTCGGCGCATGAATTGGAGCAGGAGCACGTCCCCGGCGAGATCAAGGTGGAGGAGGCGAGCGCCGAGCAGCGCCAGTTCATCCTCACCTATGTGCAGCCGGGGCTGGCCGGATTGATGGACGGTTCGGTGTCGACGCTGGCGCCGATCTTCGCCGCCGCCTTTGCCACGCATGATACATGGAAGACGCTGCTGGTCGGCCTCGCCGCCTCGATCGGCGCCGGCATTTCGATGGGTTTTACCGAAGTCGCCTCCGACGACGGCAAGCTGTCGGGCCGCGGTTCGCCGATCAAGCGCGGGCTGACGGTCGGCCTGATGACGACGTTTGGCGGGCTCGGCCACGCGCTGCCCTATCTCATCCCGCATTTCTGGACGGCCACGGCGGTTGCCGCCGTGGTCGTCTTCTTCGAGCTCTGGGCGATCGCTTTCGTCCAGAACCGCTACATGCAGACGCCGTTCTGGCGCGCCGCCTTCCAGGTCGTGCTGGGCGGCGCGCTGGTGTTCGGCGCCGGCGTGCTGATCGGGAATGCGTAGCGCCGACTTCCCCTTCGCCCCTTGTGGGTGAAGGTGTCGCCGAAGGCGACGGATGAGGGGTGCTCCAGGGAATGCCGGCGTCTCACTCCGCTGGAACACCCCTCATCCGTCTCGGCGCTATCGCGCCGATCCACCTTCTCCCCATGGGGAGAAGGTGACCGGTGCTTCATCCATTGACCGACCGACTATCCTCCGGCGCCTCCGCCCTTTCGGTCAGCCCGTAGTCGCGCACGACATAGGCGATGCGCAGACGATAGCCGGCAAAGATTCCGCCGCGACCGGCCCTCTGCGCCTGCCGGTGCTCCTCGGTGTTGCGCCAGGCTTTCACCGCTTCCTCGTCGCGCCAGAAGGATAGCGACAGCACGCGCTTCGGATCGACGAGGCTCTGGAAGCGTTCGATCGAGATGAAGCCGTCGATGCCGTCGAGCAGGGGCCTGAGCTCCGCGGCGATGCTCAGATAGGCATCGCGCTTTCCCTCCGCCGGCTCGACCTCGAAGATGACCGCGATCATGCCCCTATCCCTTCCCTGACCGTCACGTCGGTGTGAAACATCTGCCTAGGGCCGTGCGGCCCCGACACCCGCTTCAGGAAGACGCGATCTTCCTTGAGGATGAATTTCTCGCGCCGGGCGAACTCGTAGTTTGCCTTGGCCGTGGGGTCGGCGGCAAGCCGCGCGCGGTAGGCTTCGTAGGCCGCGAGGCTCTCGATGTCGTAGGCGGCGTAAGCGGTGGTGGCCGAGCCTTCATGCGGCGCGTAGTAGCCGATCAGGTCGGCGCCGCAGCGCGGAATGGCCTGGCCCCAGGCACGCGCATATTGCTCGAAGGCCGCCTTGCCGAACGGGTCGATCTCATAGCGGATAAAGCAGGTGATGGTCATGTCGGTGTCCTCGTCGGGTGGCTTCTGGACGGCGATGCTTCGACCGCGGTCGAAGCATCGCTTGCGCCGGTATGTTAGGCATTCTCCTGTCAGGAGGGTTTGCCTGGGCTGCTTGAGCTCACCTCAGAATAGTGCTTCCCTGACAGGAATGCTTCGATGGAGATCGAACCATGCGTGAAGGACCAGACATCGCCCGCATCGCCAGCCTGGTCGGCGATCCGGCGCGCGCCAACATGCTCACCGCGCTGATGGGCGGCACGGCGCTGACGGCGTCGGAACTGGCGCTCGAAGCCGGCGTGTCGCTGCCAACTGCCTCCTCGCATTTGTCGAAGCTCATGGATGGCGGGCTGCTGACTTTGGTCAGCCAGGGCCGCCACCGCTACTACGGCCTCGCCAGCGCGCAGGTGGCCGGCATGATCGAGGCGATCATCGGCGTTGCCGAGGCGGTCGGCCCGAAGCGGGTGCGGCCCGGCCCGCGCGATACCGCCATGCGTATGGCGCGGGTCTGTTACGATCACCTTGCCGGCGAACAGGCGGTGGCGATGCTCGACCGGCTGTTCGACAAGAAGCTGCTGCTGCGCGACGACAATCAGATCAGGCTCTCGTCGTCCGGCGCCTCGCATTTTTCCGCGCTCGGCATCGAGATCGACGCGAACGCCAGACGGCCGGTGTGCCGCGCCTGCCTCGACTGGAGCGTGCGGCGCTCGCATCTGGCCGGCACGCTGGGCGCGGCCATCCTCGACAAGATCATCGCCGACAAATGGGCGCGGCGCGAAAAGGACAGCCGCGCCGTGGTGTTCTCGCCGAAGGGCAAGGCGGAGTTCGAGCGGATGTTTCTGGCGTAGGGCTGCGCGCAACGATAACCTCGCAATGTCGGCGCGAGGCTTGGGTGACTTTGCGCCCTGCCCGCGATCACCCCCGCTTCAGCACCTTGCCCGCCTTGAAGAAATCCTTCCACGGGTCGGCCTTCTTCAACTCGCTCAGCGTGGTCTCATCACCGAGCGGGAAAGCATTCGGCGCCAAACCCTTTTCAAGCTCCGGCCAGGTCACCGGCATCGATACCGTGGCGCCTTTCTTGGCGCGCGAGGAGTAGGGCGCGACCGTGGTCGAGCCCCTGCCGTTGCGCAGATAGTCGACGAAGATTTTGCCCGTGCGCGCCTTCTTCGACAGCGTCGCCGTGTAGCGATCGGGCGCGGCCTGCTCCAGCGCGCGGGCGAAATCATGGGCGAAGTCCTTGACTTCGTCCCACTCAGCCGACGGCTTCAGCGGCACCAGCACGTGATAGCCTTTGCCGCCGGAGGTCTTGGCCAGGTTCGGCAGCGACAGCGCGTCGAGCTGCTTATGAACGTCGAGCGCGGCGGCGCGCACCGCCTTGACGTCGACGCCTTCGTCCGGGTCGAGGTCGAAGATAATCTGGTCCGGCTTTTCCAGCTGGTCGATGGTCGAGCCCCAGATATGGACCTCCACCACGCCGTACTGGACCAGCGCCGCAAGCCCGTCGAAATCCTTGATGAACAGGATCTCCTCGCCGTCGCTCGGATCCTTCATCCTGGCGATCTTGTCGCTCATGCCGGGCGAGGCGTGCTTCTGGAAGAAGCGCTGGCCATGGATGCCGTCCGGCGCCCGCACCAGGCTCAGCGGCCGGTTGACGACGAATTGCTGCATGCGCGGCCAGACCAGCGCGTAGTGATCGAGCAGGTTCTGCTTGGAGACCTTTTCGTCGGGCCATAACAGTTTGTCGGGGTGCGAGAGCTTTATCGAGGTTTTTGCCGTTCCGGCAGAGGTCTTTGGCGCGGTCTTCGCGCCCGGCTTTGCTTCGCTTTCGGCCCTGGTCTTCTTCGGCTGCTCCTGCACGACTTCCTCCGCCGGCTTGTCCTCGCGCAATCCCTGGAACGAGGCATGGCGGATTATACGGTCGGATGTCCAGCTGCGGAACTCCACCTCGCCGACAAGTTGCGGCTTGACGAAGGTGAGGCCCTTGCCCTTCGGCACGGCGGTCGAAAAGGGCGAGTCCTTGGCCTTGAGCCCGTCGAGCTTCTTCTTGAGATCCGTCGCCACCTTGCCGGAAAAGCCGGTGCCGACGCGGCCGGCATAGTTGAGCTTGCCACCTTCATGATAGCCGACCAGCAGCGAGCGCAGGCCGCGTCCGGTCTTGTCCGACGGCAGAAAGCCGCCAATGACGAATTCCTGGCGCAGCGTGCATTTCGACTTGATCCAGGATAGCCCCCGCCCGCTGCGATAGGGCGCATCGGCGCGCTTCGAGACCACGCCTTCCAGGCCCATGCGGCAGACATGCTGCAGCATGACCTTGCCCGGTTCATGGAAATGGTCGCTGAAGCGCAGGGCCGAATTTTCGGGCTGCTCGCCGAGCAGTTCGCCAAGAGCCTGCTTGCGCTCGACCAGGGGCTCGCGGCGCAGGTCTTCGCCGTCGAGCCGCATCAGGTCGAACACATAGTAGACAAAGCGGTCGGCGCGACGAGCCGACAGATTCGCCTGCAGCAACGGGAAGGACGACACGCCGCTGTCGGCAAGCACCACGATCTCGCCGTCGATGATGGCGTCGCGGCATTTGAGACCGGCAAGCGTCGTTGTGACCGGACCGTCGAATTTTTCCGTCCAGTCGAGACCGGCACGGGTGAGCAGCCTTACCTCGCTGCCGGCGATCTGCGCCTGCATGCGGTAGCCGTCGAACTTTACTTCATGCAGCCAGTCGTCGCCGGCGGGCGCCTCTTTTTCCAACGTTGCCAATTGCGGCTCGATGAAATCGAGCCGCTTGCCATGCCCGGCTTTGGCCTTACCGGCGGCCGGCTTGTTCGATTGCCAGACTTTCGGCTTCTCGCCCTTGGCGGCCTTGCCTTCGCCGACTTCCTCGATGGTCAGCCCCGACTTCACCGATTTCGGTTCCTCCTTAAGAACATCCTCGCCGGGACGGGCGGCGGCATCGTCGGATTTGATCAGCAGCCAGTTGTCGCGCTTTTCGCCGGGCCGAGGCCTCAGCCTGACCAGATGCCAGCGGCCGTTGAGCTTGTGGCCTTCGAGCTCGAAGTCGATATGGCCCTTCTTCATCGCCTGGGCCGGGTCGGCTTCCGGACTCCATTTGCCTTCGTCCCAGACGATGACCGAGCCACCGCCATATTCGCCCTTCGGGATGGTGCCTTCGAAGGACGCGTAATCGATCGGATGATCCTCGACATGGACGGCCAGCCGCTTCTCATGCGGATCGAGGCTGGGGCCGCGCGTCACCGCCCAGCTCCACAGCACGCCGTCATGCTCCAGCCGGAAATCATAATGAAGCCGCGTCGCAGCATGCTTCTGGACGACGAAGATGCCGCCGCCTTGCTTTTGTCTGCCGACCTTGCCGGCCGGCTCGGCGGTTTTCTTGAAATCGCGATTGGCGTGATACTGTTCGAGGCCGGCCATAACGCTGGACTCCTCTATGCGGATTTGCGTTTGGACGCGGTGGTTCTGGCCTTGGGTCGCCCCGCGGTCGGCTTCGCTTTGCCGGCCTTGGCGCCGCCTTCCGCGTTGAGGCTCTTCTTCAGCGCGTCGAACAGGTTGACCACATTGGACGGCTTGGGCGGCGCCTTGGCCTTCGGCGCCTTCTTGCCGGCTTTCCTGGCGCGGATCAGCTCGAGCAGCGCATCCTCGTAGCGGTCGTCGAATTTCGACGGGTCGAACTTCGCCTTCTTGCCGTCGATGATGTGCCGGGCCAAATCGATCATCTCCTTGTCGGTCCTGGTCGCTGCGATGTCCTCGAACACCGTCGCCGGCCGGCGCACGGTATCGTCATAGCGCAAGGTGGTCAGCACCATGCCCTTGCCGAGCGGCTCGATCACCACGGGGCGTTCGCGCTGATAGAGCACGATACGCGCGAGGCCGGCCATCTTCTTTGCCGCCATCGCGTCGCGGATGACGGCAAAGGCTTCCTCGGAGACCTTGTCCGCCGGAGAGACATAATAGGGCGTGTCGAGGTAGATCTGCTCGATCGAGGATTTCTCGACGAAGCCGTCGAGGCTCATCGTGTGAGAGGACTCGATCTGCACCGCCTCGATCTCATCCTCCTCGATATGGACGAAATCGCCGTCGCTCACCTCATAGCCCTTGATCTCGTCACCCTCATCGAGCGGCTTGCCCGTCCCGGCATCGACATAGATGCGTTTGACGGTGTTGCCGGTCTTGCGGTTGAGGATGCGAAAAGAAACCTTCTCGGCGTGGGTGACGACGTTGGTCAGCTCGATGGCGCATGTGACCAGCGACAGTTTGAGATAGCCCTTCCAGGCCGGGCGTGGTGCCATGGCGAACTCCTGCGTGACCCGACCTTACCGCAACGGGTAGAGGCTTGCCCGGGTTCCGCCAGAGTGCGGATCGTATCGCCACGCGGCAAGCAACGAAATTTCCTGGCGCCACCCGAACGTGAAACAGAAGCGCGTCCAAGCGACATTCAGACGAAACATATGTGATGCAAAAGTCACACGAGCCGAAATCGCGTCAAAAGGCGTGGAAAGACCCCGAATCAGCCGCATTCCGGCCACGAAGCAACGGGTTTCGGACCAGAAATTAACATCACGTTCACCGACTATTCACGCCTCGACGCTATGCTCTCGAACAATTCGGACGGGACAGCCGAAAGCGGGACAGGGACAGTTAAAATGAACTTCTGGAATCACATCGCCGGCTATGCCGCCGCCATTCGCGAATTCGTCGCGCCGACCTATCGGCCGGAGCGCTATTACATGCGCGGCCCGGGTCCGGCCTGCGCACGTCGCGGCAATTCCCTGGGCGTGAGCGCGAACTGATCATGACCCGCGAACGAGGTCACCACAGCCGCATTTGCAGGCCGGCCGCCGACCAGCGCACTACCACCTATCGCGCTGAGCGCCTTGTGCTTGCCGCCAACTGGCGTGCGACAACGCCGCGACTTTGACGCCGCCGCCGGCTGGCTTAGTGTCTGAAGGCACAAGCAGCCGGGGCCGCCATGACCGATCTGCCCGAACGTCCCAACTTCCCGCGCCAGACCTATGACGCCCGCCAGCCGCTGATCGTTTTCGACGGCGTCTGCGTGTTCTGCTCGGGCTTCGTCCAGCTCATTCTAAAGCTCGACCGGGAAAAACGCTTCCGTTTCGCCACGGCGCAGTCACCGCTCGGCGAGGCGCTGTTTCGCCAGCACGGCCTGCCGACCGACGACTACGACACCAACCTCGCCATCATCGACGGCGCGGCCTTCACCCGCCTCGACAGCTTCATCGCGGTCATGGCCGCGCTTGGCTGGCCGTGGCGCGCGGCGAGGGCGCTGCTCATCCTGCCGCGGCCGCTGCGCGACTGGTTTTACGACCGCGTCGCCAAGAACCGCTACGCGCTGTTCGGCCGGAAGGACAGCTGCGACATCCCGTCCGCCGAATTGCGGCAGCGGCTGGTCGGCTAAACTATTTGTTTCCACGCAATTCCGGACGGAAAACCGCTGCACACTTTTCCTGGAATTGCTGGCTTGGAGGTCCGGATGGAGCTTTTGATCGTCGGCGGCTACGGCACCTTCGGCGCCGGGCGCCCAAGGAAATTCCGCAACCTGTCTTGGCGGGGTGACATGGGCGGAGTGACATGGGGCGGAATGACAAGCCTGCCTTGCGCGTGTTGCGGCACGTGACAAAATTTTCGGGCGCCTGTCGAAATCGGTCGACGCCACACGACATAGGTCGGCACGCGACGATGCGGCCTTCAGGAAAACGGGAGAAGACCATGCGATACATGCTTTTGATCTACAATGACGAAGCCTCGATGGCGAATGCTCCAAAGGAGCAGACCCAACAGGTCCTCGCGGCCTACGGCGCCTATACCGAAGCATTGCACAAATCCGGCGCATGGCTGGCGGGCGACCGGCTGCGGCCGACCCAGGCGACCACCTCGGTGCGGATGGCCGGCGGCAAGACCAATGTGCTCGACGGCCCCTATGCCGACACCAAGGAGCAGCTCGCCGGCTTCTACATGATCGAGGCGCCCGACATCGACACGGCCATCGAATGGGCGGCGCGCTGCCCGGCGGCGGGCACCGGCACGGTCGAGCTGCGGCCGATCTGGGAAATGGCCGAGTACGCATCCGCTTAGCGAGAAACTGGGATGGATGATCGTTCGGAGATTGCGCGGGCGGCGGCAGAAGCGGCCGCCCGGCGCAGCTACGGCAAGCTGGTCGCCTGGCTCGCGGCCCGCACACGCGACGTCGCCGGTGCCGAGGACGCGCTGGCCGATGCGTTCGCGGCGGCGCTCGAACGCTGGCCGCGAACCGGTGTGCCGGCTCGGCCGGAAGCGTGGCTGCTGGCGGTGGCGCGCCGGCGTGACGTGGACGCGGTGCGGCGGCGGCTGACCGGCGAGGCAGCGCGCGATCATCTGCAGCTGATTGCCGAGGAAATGGAGCCAAGCATGAGCGGCGAGGACCTTCCCGACGAGAGGTTGAGGCTGATGTTTGCCTGCGCCCATCCGGCAATCGAGGCCGGCGTGCGCGCGCCGCTGATGCTGCAGACGATCCTCGGCTTCGACGCCGCGACAATCGCCTCGGCCTTCCTGGTTTCACCGGCGACGATGGGCCAGCGGCTGGTGCGGGCCAAGGCGCGCATCCGCGAAACCGGGATCCCGTTTCGCGTGCCGGAACAGGCGGAGCTCGGCGACCGGCTGGGTGCCGTGCTGGAAGCGATCTACGCCACCTTCGCCGAAGGCTGGTCGGATCCGACCGGCACCGATACCAGGCGGCGCAACCTCGCAACCGAAGGCATCTGGCTCGGCCGGCTGGTCGCCTCGCTGATGCCGGACGAGCCGGAGGCGCTCGGGCTGCTGGCGCTGATGCTGTTCGCCGAGGCGCGCCGTTCGGCAAGGCGCGGCCCGGGAGGAGACTTCGTGCCGCTTGCCGAGCAGGATATCGCGCTCTGGGACGACGGCTTGATCGACGAGGCGGAAACCTTGCTCGTGCGCGCCGCGCAAAGGGAAATCATCGGCCGCTACCAGCTGGAAGCCGCCGTGCAATCCGCCCACACGGCCCGCCGGCGCGGTAGCGGCACCGACTGGTTAGCCATCCGCCAGCTTTACGACGCGCTGCAGGCCGTGGCCGGCTCACCGGTGGTGGCGATCAACCGCGCGGTGGCGATTGCCGAAACCGAAGGCGCTCCGGCCGGGTTGGCGGCGCTTTATGTGCTGGGCGACGACAAGCGGCTGCAGGACTACCAGCCTTATTGGGCCGCCCGCGCCGGCCTGTTCGCCAGGCTCGGCAACACGAAGCAGGCGGCCTCGTCCTACGACCAGGCGATCGGCCTCGAGCGCGACCCCGCGCTGCGGCGTTTCCTGCAAGGTGAGAGGGCCAAGCTCCTCAGGAATTAGAGCAATGCCAGGGAGATTGGCTGAAGCCTCCCCAACCTCGTCATTCTAGGGCGGAGCGGGAGCGAAGCTCCGTCGCGAAGACCCTAGAATTCTGCCGTTACCTTGGCCGAAGGATACAAACGGCGCAGAATTCTGCACCGTTGCGGCGCATCGAAGTCACGGAATGTATCCTCGGGTCTGCGCGCGTCGCTTCGCTCCTTGCTCCGCCCGTGGATGACGAAGTGGCAGGCTCTTCAGCCAATCTCCAAGGCGTGTCGCCTGCCATCGCCAAGCCCAGCCGCCGCGCAGTTTTAAGGCCACATCTCGTGCGATGCGTTTAGCCTGCGCATCAGCTCATTCTCACGCAGCCTCGCCCACAGGCGTTCGATGTTCGGCCACGCGTTGCGCGCTTTCTCGACCTCGGGATGCCAGGCTACGAGCATGGCGAGGTAGATGTCGGCAAGCGAAAGCGTCTCGCCGGCCAGCCAGTCACGGCCGGCCAGTGCCTGGTCGACGACGGCAAAGCCGCGATCCATCTCGGCGACCGCCGCCTTCTTCACCGGCTGCAGATCTTCGCCGTCGGTCGTGTAGCGGTGCGCGTAATAGAGCCTCAGGATCGCCGGATAAAGCACCGACGACATGAAGACGATCCAGCGCAGGAAATCGGCGCGGCCGGGCGAGCCCGCTTCCGGCGCGAGACGTGCTTGCGGGTGGCGCTCTGCAAGCAGGATGCAGATTGCCGCCGATTCGGTCAGCGAATGGCCGTCCGGCAGCGTCAGCACCGGCACCTGGTTCAGCGGGCTGATGGCCAGAAAGGCCGGATCGGGCCGATCTCTCTTGGGCACGTCGATCTGTTCGAAGGGCACGCCGGCCATGGCCAGCGCCGCCTCGACGACGAAGCCGCCGCTGCCCGGACGCGTATAAAGCTTGTACATGAGAAATCCTCCCGCCGGCCGATTGGGGCCGGCGGCGATATCAGCCGGAAGTCCGGGCCCGCTCAAGCCAGGCGCCGCTTGCCACAGACGCTTTTTGAACAGTCCAGCCACTTCGAGAGTACTGCTTGTCCGCTAACTCTGGAGATTAGCCTAGGCGTTCCCGCCTTCGTCATCCACGGGCGGAGCAGGAGCGAAGCGATGCGCGCAGACCCGAGGATCCACGCCGTGACGTCTCCGCGTCACGGCGTTGCAGGTCTTCTTTCGAGGAACAGCAGCTCTGTTAATCTCGACAAAATGCAGTGACAGACGGCATCCGTTCTGGGTCGTGGCATTCCCTGGCCACGGTCACGGAATGGGTTCCAGGGTCTCCGCGGCGGAGCTTCGCTCCTGCTTCGCCCTGGAATGACGACCGCGAGGGGCCGCTGAAGCCACTCTCGGAGGGATGCGCGCCTAGGCGCCCAGCCCGTCGAACAGGATAGTCGAGAGATAGCGCTCGGCGAAAGAAGGGATGACGACGACGAGGTTCTTGCCCTTGTTCTCGGGCCGCGAGCCGACGACGATCGCCGCCTGCAGCGCCGCGCCCGACGAGATGCCGACCGGCACGCCTTCGAGGCGGGCGACAAGGCGGGCATTGGCGACCGAATCCTCGTTCGAAACCCTGACGACCTCGTCATAGATCGAGGTGTCTAGGATTTTCGGCGCGAAGCCGGCGCCGATGCCCTGGATCTTGTGCGGGCCGGGCTGGCCGCCGGACAGCACCGGCGAGGCCTCCGGCTCGACCGCTACGACATGCAGCGACGGCTTGCGCTTCTTCAGCACCTGGCCGACGCCGGTGATGGTGCCGCCGGTGCCGATGCCGGCAACGAAGATATCGACCTCGCCGCTGGTGTCGTTCCAGATCTCCTCGGCCGTGGTGCGGCGGTGGATTTCGGGATTGGCCGGGTTCTCGAACTGCTGCGGGATGATGGCGTTGGGCAGCGTCGCGGCGAGTTCGTCGGCCTTGGCGATGGCGCCCTTCATGCCTTTCGGCCCTTCGGTCAGCACCAGCTCGGCGCCGAGCAGCGCCAGCATCTTGCGCCGCTCGACCGACATGGTCTCCGGCATGGTCAGGATCAGCTTGTAGCCCTTGGCGGCGGCGGCGAAAGCAAGTGCGATGCCGGTGTTGCCGGAGGTCGGCTCGATCAGCGTCGTCTTGCCGGGCGAGATCTTGCCCGCCTCCTCCAGCGCCTCGATCATGGCGACGCCGATGCGGTCCTTGACCGAAGCGATCGGGTTGAAGAATTCGAGCTTGGCCATGAGATTGGCGACGATGCCCTTCTCCCTGGCGAACTTGTCCAGCCTGACCAGCGGCGTGTCGCCAATCGTCTCCGTGATCGAGTTGAAGACGCGGCCGCGGCCGGGCACGCGCGCGGAGGTGACGGGCTTGTTCATTGGTTCGCTCCCAAGGCAATGGCACAGGCAAACAGAATAGGACTTTCAACCGCGCAAGATAGGCTGAGGTTCGAAAATATCCGAGTGGGGCGGTTGCTCAAAACTGCCCGTGACCGGAAACGCATTTTCCGGATCAAGCCTTTTTCGGAATGGTTTCGCTCAACCGAAGGCCGAGTGAGGTCAAGATTTATTGACGGGCCGCTATGGCGGCTGCCGCGCCCATCATGAAGCCGGCGGCAGTGCGGTTCAGCACCTTCAGCGCGCGCGGCGATTTCAGGAACCAGCGCGCCTTTGCCGCCAGCGCCAGATAAGGCACCAGCACCACGAACAGCACCACCACCGTAAGCACCGCAAGGATGGCGTAGTCGGCAAGCGTGATGGTCTTCAGGTCGACAATGGTCGGCGTGATGGCGAGATAGAAGATCATCGTCTTCGGATTGCCGAGCGTGACCGTCAGCCCGGCGATGAAGCTCGATACCAATCCGCCCCTGGCCTTCCGCGCCTCGATGTTTTCGGGCGTGATGCCGCCGGTCCAGAAGCGCCAGGCGAGGAAAGCGAGATAGGCGACGCCGGCCCATTTGATGGCCAGGAAGACCATGCCGAAGGTCTGCGCGACAAAGGCGAGCCCGAGCACGACGGCGGTAAGATAGGTGAGGTCGCCGAGCATCAGGCCGAACGACATGGCCAACGACGAGCGGAAGCCGGAGCCGAGCGCGCGGGCGACAAGCGCCGTTACGCCGGGGCCCGGAATGGCGGCGGCGACGCCGAGGGCGGCGCTATAGGCGAGAAATCCGGTGAGCGTCATGGTTGGGGCCTGGCCGTTGGAACCGATGTAGAGCCGGGCTTTTATCATGATGCCGGTTCGACGGTAATTCCCTCACGACGGGATTTGTTGCGCCAGCTCGACTCGACCGTCACCCTTTCCAAGCGCTGGCGCTGCCCCTCACCTGCCTGCCGGCATCCTCTCCCCGTATAGTGACGGGGGAGAGGGGCGCTCTCATCGCCGGTTTTCGCCAATCGCCAGCGTCGCAGGAAAGGTGCCGTCGTTGCGGCCAGCCCCTTCTCCCCGTCAATATACGGGGAGAAGTGCCCGGCAGGGCGATGAGGGGCAGCGCCGACTTTCACAATTAGCGGTCTGAAACGGCAGAAATGAACGGTGAAAATCTGGCGAACTGCAGCCTTCTAAAAACCCCTGCCGAGGAACTACCCGCCATAAACAATACGCCAGATGGTGCCGTTGCCGTCCTCGGTGAGGATCAGCGCGCCGTCCCTGGCCACGGCGACGCCAACCGGCCGGCCCCAGACCGCGTCGTCGGAAATGACGAAGCCGGTGGCGAAGTCCTCATACTCGCCGGTCGGCTTGCCGTCCTTGAACTTCAGCCGCACCACCTTGTAGCCGCTGCGGACATTGCGGTTCCAGGAGCCGTGCAGGGTGACGAAGGCGTCGCCCTTGTAACCGGCAGGGAAATTGCCGCCGTCATAGAAGGCGATGTTGAGCGGCGCCGAATGCGCCTGCATCAGCACGTCGGGCATCGTGACCTTGCCGGAGAGGTCGGGGCGCGCGCCCTTGTGGCGAGGGTCCTCATTGTCGCCGATATAATACCAGGGCCAACCGTAGAAGGCGCCATCCTTGACGGCCGTGGCGTATTCGAAGGGGACGTCGTCGCCAAGCTCGTCGCGCTCGTTGACGACACACCAGAGTGCACCCGTCGCAGGCTGCACGGTCATGCCGGAACAGTTGCGCAGGCCGGTGGCGACAGTCCTGCGGTTCTTGCCGTCGGGATCGAAGGCCACCACATCGGCGCGGCCCTGTTCGGCACCCCAGGCCGCGCCCAGCGGCTGCGTTTTCGCCCAGTCTTTGAGGCCGCCCTTCGGCCCGGCGCCCATGTCCTCGGCGATGTTGGAGCCGGAGCCGATCGACAAATAGAGCGTCTTGCCGTCGGGCGAGAAGGCGATGTCGCGCGTCCAGTGATGGTTGGCCGGGATCTTGGCGACGATGGTCTGCGGCTTGCCGGACGCCTGCAGGTCGCCGTCGCGATAGGGGAAGCGGACGACGCTGTTGCTGTTGGCGACATAGACCCATTGCGGCTTGTCGCCCGGCGGATAGAAGGCGATGCCATAGGGCCGGGTCAGGCCCTTGGCGAAGATTGACTTTTGCGCGGGCTCCGCACTGCCTTTGGCCAGGCGATAGACGCGGACCTGGTTCGCCCGGCTGTCGGCCACGAAGAGGTCGCCATTCGGCGCCACGCGCACGACACGAGGATTGTCGATGCCCGATGCGACAAGCTCGGCGGAGAAGCCGGGCGGAAGCTTCGGCTTGGCATCCTGGGGGCGATCGGTGACACCGCCGCCGTTCGAAGCGGACTCTGCCATATCCGGTTTCGGCAAATCTTGCGGCTTCAGCAGCCTGCGCACGCCCGGACGGTCGGCCTTCCAGTCGCCAAAGGCCTTTTCGCCACTGAGCAAAGGTTGATCGGCCTGCTGCGCAAAGGCACCGCTGGCTAGAACCAGCGCAAGGCCTGCAAGGCCGGCGATCCGCATCAAGCTGTCCTCCGTCGTTTTGCGCCTGCTCGCCGTCGTCATTCCAAGGCGAAGCAGGAGCGAAGCTCCGTCGCGGAGACCCTGGAATCCATGCCGTTACCTTGATCGAAGAGCGCAGCCGAGCAGAATTCTGCACCTGGCAACGCTTGGAAGTCACGACATGGATCCTATGGTCTGCGCCGCGTCGCTTCGCTCCTTGCTCCGCCATAGGATGACGAAGCTAGAAGCGTCTCAGCCAATCTCCAAGGCATGCAATCCGCCAAGACGACACCGCCCGATCCGTCGATTTCTGTGTTAGGAAACTAGGATAGACGGGTGTTCTGAAAAGAGGGGTGATCGGATTTCATGGCGCCTCCTGATCAGTCACCTCCTCGGCATCCAGATCGTCGTCGAGACGCTTTTCCAATTCAACGAGGTCGGCCGGCAAGGGCATGCCCATGGCGCGCAGTTCCCTCAGCTTCTCGCGCAGCTGTTCCTGGATCTCGTGCTCGTCCTCGGGCTGGTTCACCATTTCCTCGAGCAGCAGGCTGATCTGGGCCTTGAGTGCTTCCAGCGCCATTTTTTTCTCCTCTGCAGCTCCGGGTCACTAGGTGTGTCGAAATTCAGGTCAGGCCGGCATTACCTGAATATCGATACACCTAACGGAGCATGCGCGAAATCAGCTGAGCGGTATAGTCGACCATCGGCACGATGCGGGCGTAGTTCAGGCGCGTCGGGCCGATGACGCCGAGCGCGCCGATGACGCGGGCGTCCTTGTCGCGATAGGGCGCGACGACCAGCGACGAACCGGAGAGCGAAAACAGTTTGTTCTCCGAACCGATGAAGATGCGCACGCCCGGCCCTTCCTCAGCGAGGTCGAGCAGCTGCAGCAGCCCGTCCTGCGTTTCCAGGTCCTCGAACAGGTGGCGAAGCAATTCGATGTCCGCCTGGGCGGTGACGTTTTCCAGAAGGTTGGCGCGGCCGCGCACGATGAGACGCGCCGGCAGGCCGCTTTCGGCGCCGGCCCAGACCGCGAGGCCCTTCTCGACCAGATCCTGCGACAATGTGTCGAGCGCCGCCCTGGTCTCGTCCTTGATGCGGGCGATCTCGATGCGCGCCTCGGCCAGCGTGCGGCCGCGAATATGGGCGTTGAGGAAATTCGAGGCCTCATGCAGCTGCGACACGGTGGTGCCGGCGGGCAGGTCGACGACGCGGTTCTCGACATCGCCATTCTGCGACACCATCACCGCGAGTGCCTTGGTCGGCTCGAGCTGGATGAATTCGATGTGCTTCAGCGCCACCTCGTTCTTGGAGGCGAGCACGAGCCCGGCGCCGCGCGACATGCCGGACAGCATCTGGCTGGCCTCGGTCAGCATGTGTTCCAGCGTCGCGCCCGAGCCTGAGGCGCGCACCTGCGCCTCGATGATGCGGCGCTCGTCATCGGAAAGGTCGCCGAGCTCCATGAAGGCATCGACGAAGAAGCGCAGGCCGGTCTGGGTCGGCAGGCGTCCGGCGGAAATGTGCGGGGCATAGATCAGGCCCAGATGCTCGAGGTCGCTCATCACGTTGCGGATGGTGGCCGGCGACAGCGAAGAGGGCAGGATGCGCGACAGGCTGCGCGAGCCGACCGGTTCGCCGTCACGCAGGTAAGAATCGACAATCCGCCGGAAAATATCGCGCGAGCGCATGTCGAGTGACTGGAGCACCGGCGACTGCGATGTCGGATCGACTGGTTTGTTCATTCCGGCGAGAAACCTCCTGTCAAAAGATATAGACTTAAGCCACACCGGCGCAACCCGGTGCCGCGTTCGCGGTCACGGTGCCGCCTTTTCCTTTGCGACCCCTTTTCCTTTGCGACTTGCGTCGCATGCGTCTAAAAGCCGGCCACGATTCCGAAAAACGAGAAGAAAGCAGGCCGAATGCGCCCCTCCAAACGCCAAGCCGACGAAATGCGCGCCATCTCCTTCGAGCGCGGCGTCTCCAAGCATGCCGAAGGCTCGTGCCTGGTGAAGTTCGGCGACACGCATGTCTTGTGCACGGCGAGCCTGGAGGAAAAGGTGCCGGCCTGGATGCGCAATTCCGGCAAGGGCTGGGTGACGGCCGAATACGGAATGCTGCCGCGCTCGACCGGCGAGCGCATGCGGCGCGAAGCCTCCGCCGGCAAGCAGGGCGGCCGCACGCTGGAGATTCAGCGGCTGATCGGCCGGAGCTTGCGCGCCGTGGTCGACCTGCAGGCGCTCGGCGAACAGCAGATCACCGTCGACTGCGACGTCATCCAGGCCGATGGCGGCACCCGCACCGCCTCGATCACCGGCGGCTGGGTAGCGCTTTACGATTGCCTGCGCTGGATGGAAGCCCGCCAGATGGTGAGCGTCGCCAAGGTGCTGAAGGACCATGTCGCGGCGATCTCCTGCGGCATCCATGACGGCCATCCGGTCATCGACCTCGATTACATTGAGGATTCATCGGCCGGCACCGACGCCAATTTCGTCATGACCGGCAAGGGCGGCATCGTCGAAATCCAGGGCACCGCCGAGGGCGAGCCGTTTTCGGAAGGGCAGTTTTCGGAGCTGATGGGATTGGCGAAGAAGGGCATCTCGCGGCTGGTGAGCTTGCAGCAGATGGCGGTGGCCTGACGTTTAGTGCGATGAGGTCAGCGATCCTTCACACCCCCCTCTGGCCTGCCGGCCATCTCCCCCGCAAGGGGGGAGATTGGACGTCACCTCGGGTTTCGCCAACCACCAACTTTGAGACGCCGTCGGCGCAGCTGCTGATCTCCCCCCTTGCGGGGGAGATGGCCGGTTTACCCTCCGAAGCTGCAGCGCAGCTGCTGCGAAGGATGGGCAGGCCAGAGGGGGGCGCCTCGTGATACCCTCCGCGATCCTGGAATCGGCGCTTTACGTCACCGACTTGCAAGCTGCAGAACAATTCTACCGCGACATCATTGGCCTCGAAGCCTTGGGCAAGGTCGAAGGCCGCCACGTCTTCTTCCGCTGCGGCGACGGGGTCTTGCTTCTCTTCAACGCCGAGGCGACGAGAATCCCGCCGGCACGCGACGCCAGGCTGAAGGTGCCGCCGCACGGCACGGCTGGCGAGGGTCATCTGTGCTTTGCGGCAAGCGCCGATGAAATCGCCGGCTGGCGCAGGCATCTGGCGGCAAAAAACATCGCCATCGAAAGCGATTTCGAGTGGCCGCAGGGTGGCCATTCGATCTATATCCGCGACCCTTCGGGCAATTCGATCGAGTTCGCCGAGCCAAGGATCTGGGGTTTTTGATGCATTCCCTCAACGGAAAGAAGATCGTCGTCGCCAGCCACAATCAAGGCAAGCTGCGCGAATTCGCCGACCTGATGGCGCCGTTCGGCTTCGAGGCGAAGTCGGCCAAGGAATACGGCCTGCCGGAACCGGACGAAACCGGCACCACCTTCGAGGAGAACGCTTACATCAAGGCGTTTGCCGCGGCCAAAGCCACCGGCCTGCCGGCGCTGTCGGACGATTCAGGCCTCTGCGTCGACGCGCTCGACGGCGCGCCGGGTGTCTACACGGCCAACTGGGCCGAGACGCCGGACGGCAGCAGGGATTTCGGCATGGCCATGCGGAAAACGGAAACGGCGCTGCAGGAAGCCGGCGCGACCGGCCCCTCGGAGCGCACCGGCCGCTTCGTCGCCGTCATCTGCCTGGCCTTTCCGGACGGCGAAGCCGAGTATTACCGCGGCGAGGCGGAAGGCACGCTGGTGTGGCCGCCGCGCGGCACGCTCGGCTTCGGTTACGATCCGGTGTTTTTGCCCAATGGCTTCGACAAGACTTTTGGCGAGATGAGCGCGGAAGAAAAGCATGGCTGGAAACCCGGCCAGGCGACGGCGCTTTCGCACCGCGCCCGCGCCTTCCAGAAATTCGCGCAGGCACGCCTGGATTTGGCCCGATTGGATCTGGCGCGATCGGGACCCGCATGAGCTTGGTGACCATACCGCTCGACCGCAGCCCCGGCTTCGGCGTCTATATCCACTGGCCGTTCTGCGCGGCCAAGTGCCCTTATTGCGACTTCAACAGCCACGTCCGCCACCAGCCGGTCGACCACGAGCGTTTCGCGCGCGCCTTCGAAACCGAACTGGCGACCATGCGTGACCGCACCGGGCCGCGCGAGGTGACCAGCATCTTCCTCGGCGGCGGCACGCCATCGCTGATGAAGCCGGAAACGGTGGGCGCGGTGCTGGAGGCCGTGGCGAAAAACTGGACTGTGCCGGCCGGCATCGAGGTGACGCTGGAGGCCAACCCGTCCTCGGTCGAGGCCGACCGGTTCCGCGGCTATCGCGCCGCCGGCGTCAACCGCGTGTCGCTTGGCGTGCAGGCGCTGAACGACAGGGACCTGCGCTTCCTCGGCCGGCTGCACAATGTCGAGGAGGCGCTGCATGCCATCGGTCTTGCGCGCGAGATCTTTCCGCGGCTGTCCTTCGACCTGATCTATGCGCGGCCAGGCCAGACGCCGGAGGCCTGGCGGGCCGAGCTGGAGCAGGCGATCGGCCATGCCGCCGACCACCTTTCGCTCTACCAGCTCACCATCGAGGAGGGGACGCCCTTCCACGCGCTTTACGCGGCGCGCAAGTTTACCCTTCCCGACAACGATCATGCCGCCGACCTCTACGCGCTGACGCAGGAGGTGACGGCGGCGCATGGGCTGCCGGCCTATGAGATTTCCAACCACGCGCGGCCGGGCGCGGAAAGCCGGCACAATCTGACCTATTGGCGCTATGGCGAATATGTCGGCGTCGGGCCGGGCGCGCATGGCCGCTTCGTCGAGAACGGCCGCCGCACCGTGACGATAGCGGAACGGATGCCGGAGACCTGGGCCAATCTGGTCGAGGCCAAGGGCCATGGCATCACCGGCGGGGAGATCCTGACGCGCACGGAAGAGGCCGACGAATTCCTGCTGATGGGGCTGCGGCTCGCCGAAGGCATCGACCTTCAACGCTACGAGGCGCTGGCGGGGCGCGGTCTTTCGAGCGCGCGGCTTTCGGTGCTGCAAGAGGAAGGGCTGGTCGCGCCGGTCGGCAATGCCCGCCTCCGCGCCACGAGCACCGGCATGATCGTGCTCGACGCGGTGGTGGCGGATTTGGCGCGCTAAAACAGCGGTCACCTGATTTATCGGCCTGCTCGATGATGTTAGTATTTGGCTTGTCTAGCCGAATAGCTTTTCCATGTATCCGATGGGACCTGCAATGAAGTTCCTGATCCATGAGACGCTGCGAACTTTAAACACGGACGACGTTTTTGAGTTTGGATTGACCGAGATTTCGAAATCTCGTGAGGATCCCGACCTCTATGAAGCAGTGACCGTGTTCATCAGAAACCAGAAATCGAAGAAACACAAAACGCCGGGCCTGAGCGAGTTTGACGTCGTGCGCAACTTCATGACCTACGTTGGGATAAATTTAAGAGCAATTGCAAAAGACGACTCGATAGAATTTGACTTGAACGGACTTACTCTGGATCAATACATACCGCTCACGAAATCAATACGCGAGATTATGGACGAGTAACGCTGGTTGGCCCATCCATAGGGATATCCGTTAGCCTTGAAGAACGTCCTCTTCGTCTGCAGCCATAACCGATTGCGCAGCCCGACCGCCGAGCAGGTGTTTTCCAAACGGCTCGACATCGAGGTCGAATCGGCCGGCACCAATCGCGACGCCGACAATCCATTGACGCATGAGCTGGTGGCCTGGGCCGACATCATCTTCGTCATGGAAAAGGCGCATCGCGCCAAGCTGCAGAAGAAGTTCCGCGCGAGCCTGAAAAGCGCCAGGGTGATCTGCCTGGATATACCGGACGACTACGACTTCATGGACCCGGAACTGGTGAGGCTGCTGGAGGCGAAGGTCTCTAAACATCTGGGCTGAATGGCGTAGTTGAGCGGCCGAGCACCGCGCCTTCGTCATCCTCGGGCTTGACCCGAGGATCCATGCCGTGGCCTTCGCCGAAGGACGCGGCGGGGCAGAATTTTGCACCGCTGGCAAAGCTTCGATGTAACGGCATGGATCCTAGGGTCTGCGCGCGTCGCTTCGCTCCTTGCTTCGCCCTAGGATGACGAAGTCGCGGTGGACGGCCCCAACTACGCAGGCTGCTTCGCGCCTGCTCCGCCCTAGGATGACGAGACGAAAGCGGTCTTCGCCGCTCGCGAAGGTCGCAAACTGCTTAGGCGTCGTGCTTCTGGCGGTGCTTGCCGCGATGCTTTTCGCCGTGGGACTCGCCATCGCGGACCTGCTTCTGGTCGGCCTTGTCGCGGCCGCCGCCTTGCTGGGCGGCGATCGGATGTGAGGGAATGCCCTCGCGGGCGGTTTTGCTTTCAAGTCGGCTGATAAAAATGTCGAAGCGATTGGGCATCGTTCGGTCCTGCCTCCTCCCGGGGAATCAGGGGTTAAATTCGCCGTTGCCGGTTTCGTTCCTCACTATGGCAAAGGCATGGCGATTTCCTTACATCGACCTCACGTTTTGCAACGAGGCGTGAGCCATGCCAAACAGGATGGATGGAGGGCCATCCTTGACCGGCGACAAACGCAGCTATGTGATCGGACAAACCGCGATCGCGGCAAGGCCGCTTCAGCCGGCGCTCTATCTGGTGGCGACGCCGATCGGCAATCTGGGCGACATCACGCTGCGCGCGCTGGAGACGCTGGCCGCCGCCGACATCGTCGCCTGCGAGGATACGCGCGTGTCGCGCGTGCTGCTCGAACGCTACGGCATCCGCCGCCGCACCACGGCCTATCACGAGCACAATGCGAGCGAGGCCGGGCCGAAGCTGATCGCCGCACTCGCGGCCGGCCAAAGCGTGGCGCTGATTTCGGATGCCGGCACGCCGCTGGTCTCCGATCCCGGCTACCGGCTGGTCGGCGAGGCGCTGGAGCAAGGCATCCGTGTCGTGCCGATCCCGGGGCCCTCGGCGGCACTCGCCGCGTTGACGGCGTCCGGCCTGCCGTCCGATGCCTTTTTGTTCGCCGGGTTTCTGCCTGTTAAAGCTGGGCAAAGGCTGACAAAGCTGGAGACCTTCAGGCAGGTGCCGGCGACGCTGATCTTCTTCGAATCGCCGCGGCGGCTGGCGGAGACGCTTGCCGCCATGGTCGAGGCGCTGGGTGGCACCCGCCAGGCCGCAATCGGGCGCGAACTGACCAAGACATTCGAAGAGATGCGCACCGGCACGCTCGCGGAGCTCGCCGGCCACTATGCGGCGGCCGACACGCCGAAGGGCGAGATCGTCATTTGCGTCGGCCCGGCGGACGCAACCAAGGACCAGCCAGCCGACATCGACCGGCTGCTTTTGTCGCTCGCGGCCGAAATGCCGGCATCCAAGGCAGCTGCCGAAGCGGCAAAGATGACCGGCGGCCAGAAGCAGGCGCTCTACCGACGGCTGCTGGAATTAAGAGAAGGCGATGGTGGCTGAGCGTTCGGCCGGCCGTCGCCGAAAAGCCTATCGGCGCGGCCATCGCGGCGAATGGCTGGCGGCGTTGGCGCTGATGCTGAAAGGCTATCGCATACTTGCCCGCCGCCATCGCACCAAGCTCGGCGAGATCGATTTGATCGCGAGACGCGGCGACCTCGTGCTGTTCGTCGAGGTCAAGGCGCGGCGAACGCTGATCGAGGCGATGGAAGCAATCGGCCATGAATCGGAGCGGCGCATCGAGGGCGCCGCGGATATCTGGCTGTCGCGCCAGCCGGACTATGGCAGGCTTTCGATGCGTTTCGACATGGTGGCGGTGCTGCCCTGGCGCTGGCCGGTGCATGTCGAGAACGCGTTTTATGGGCGGAACTAGGCCGCTTTTACCCTCCCCCTTGTGGGCAGGGTCGGTGAGCAAGCGACGCGAAGCGTCGGTGGCGAACCGGGCGGGGGTACGGCGCCGCCCCCACCCCGATCCGCTTTGCGGATCGACCCTCCCCACAAGGGGGAGGGTGGGCGCTCACCCCCAGACCATCAGCGCCACCAGCCCGACGATGCCCACCGCCAAGCGCCACCAGCCGAACAGCGAATAGCCGTTGCGCGAGACGTAATCGAGCAGGAAGCGGACCACGATCAGCGCGGTGACGAAGGCGGCGACGAAGCCGATGGCGATGATCGGCAGGTCGGCCGAAGTCAGCACATTGCGGTTCTTGTAGAGGTCGAAGGCGAAGGCGCCGACCATGGTGGGCATGGCGAGGAAGAAGGAGAATTCGGCTGCCGCGCGCTTGTCGACGCCCATAAGCAGCGCGCCGACGATGGTCGAGCCGGAGCGCGAGGTGCCGGGGATCAGCGACAGGCACTGGAACAGGCCGATCTTCAGGTAAAGGCTGGTCGGGAATTGCTCGACATCGTGATGGACCGGTTTCAAGTTGATGCGGTCGACGACCAGCAGCACCACGCCGCCGATGATCAGCATGATGCAGATCAGCCGCGGCGATTCGAACAGGATGGTCTTGATGAAATCATGCGCCAGCGCGCCGATGACCGCCGCCGGCAGGAAGGCAATGAGGATGCCGATGACGAAATGCCGGGTCTGCGGATCGCTGGGCAGCTTGATCAGCATCTGCCAGAGGCGGCTGAAATAGACGCTGAGTATCGCCAGGATCGCGCCGAGCTGGATCAGGATCTCGAAAGCCTTGCCGGTGGAATGGAAGCCGAGGAAATGGCCGGCAAGCAGGATGTGGCCGGTCGAGGACACCGGGATAAACTCGGTCAGGCCCTCCAAAAGCCCGAGCAGCAGCGCTTCGACGATGGTCTGGCTTTCCATGGCAACCTCTGATCTGGAATGAAGGCTGGAGCATGATGCCGAAAAGTGTGAAGCGGTTTTCGGACGACATCATGCTCCAAAGGACGGGTTTGCTTGTCATGGGGCGGAAGTCCCCCTATAGGTCGCAACACCCATGACAGCCCCTGGAATCGGGCGGCCAAGACTTACCGGCGCGGCCGGCCAATTGCCAGTGCGCCCTATCATCGCGGAACCATGCTGACGCTTTTCCACCATCCGATGTTCGCCACCTGCCGGTTCGTCCGCCTCGCCTTCGGTGAGTATGGCGAGGAACTGGCGCTGATCGAGGAAAAGCCGTGGACAAGGCGCAAGGAGTTCCTGGCGCTGAACCCGGCCGGCACGCTGCCGATCCTGCTTGCCGAGGGCGACGTGCCGATCGTCGGCGCCATGGTGATCGCCGAGTATCTCGACGAGACGCGCGGCGTCTTGAAGCGCGACAAGCGGCTGTTCGCCGAAGACCCGATGCAGCGGGCCGAAATCCGCCGGCTGACAGACTGGTATCTGAGCAAGGCCGAGAGCGAAGTGACCCGCCATCTGGTGCGCGAGCGCGTGCTGAAGCCGGTGATGCCGGAAACCGCCGGCGGCGGCTCGCCGGACTCGGCGGCGATCCGCGCCGCGCGCGCCAACATCCGCCAGCACATGAAATACACCAACTGGCTCGCCGGCACGCGCCATTGGCTGGCCGGCAGCAAGGTGACCTATGCCGACCTCGCGGCGGCGGCCACACTTTCGGTGCTCGATTATCTCGGAGAGATCGACTGGCGCGAGCATAGCGCGGCGCGCGAATGGTATACCCGCGTCAAATCGCGGCCGTCGTTCAGGCCGCTGCTCTCCGACCGGGTGCGCGGCCTGTCGCCGGTATCGCATTATGCGGACCTCGATTTCTAAAACGCGGACCCTGCGCGCGCTCATCGACGCGGAGGCGAAGCGCGCCGGCTTCGAGGCGGTCGCCGTGACAAGCCCGGGCGCGATCCCGCTGGCGCCGGCGCGGCTCGCCGAATTCGTGTCCGATGGTTTCCACGGCTCGATGGACTGGATCGCCGAGACGGTTCAGCGGCGGGCCGAACCCTCGACGCTGTGGCCGGAGGTGCGCTCGATCATCGTATTGGCCATGAACTACGGCCCGGACCACGATCCGCGTCAGATACTGGAGAAGCATGATCGCGGCGCGATCTCGGTCTATGCGCAAAACCGCGACTATCATGATTTGATGAAGGGCCGGCTGAAGGAAATCGCCGGCAAGATCGTCGCGCGCGCCGGCGGCGATGTAAAAGTGTTCGTCGATACCGCACCGGTGATGGAAAAGCCGCTGGCGGAAGCGGCGGGGATAGGCTGGCAGGGCAAGCACACCAACCTGGTCAGCCGCGCGCATGGCTCATGGCTGTTCCTCGGCACGATCTTCACCACGGCCGAGCTGGAGCCCGATCACGCCGAGATCGACCATTGCGGGTCCTGCCGCGCCTGCCTCGACGTTTGCCCTACCGATGCTTTCCCGGCGCCCTACCGACTCGACGCGCGACGTTGCATCTCCTACCTCACCATCGAGAACAAGGGGCCGATCCCGCGCGAATTCCGCGAAAAGATCGGCAACCGCATCTATGGCTGCGACGATTGCCTCGCCGCCTGTCCGTGGAACAAGTTCGCGAGCGCGGCTTCAGAAGCCAAGCTTGCCGCGCGTGACGATCTTCGCGAGCCGCCTCTGTCGGAGCTGCTGAAGCTCGACGATGCAGCGTTCCGCGCTTTCTTCTCGGGCTCGCCGGTCAAGCGCATCGGCCGCGACCGCTTTTTACGCAACGTCCTGATCGCCGCCGGGAACTCGGGCGATGCCGCGCTTGCCAGCTCTGTACGGACCTTGCTAGGCGATGTCTCGCCATTGGTGCGGGGCGTGGCTATCTGGGCGCTGGCGCGGCTGGTGCCACACGCGGAATTCAGCGAGCGCGCCGCCAGCGGGCTGAAGACCGAGGACGATGCAACGGTCCGCGAAGAATGGCTGGCGCCACTATAAGATGAGGTCGATCCATGAGCGAAAAACGCTTCTTCATCTTTGGCGCCGGCTATTCCGGCAGGGCATTTGGTCGGGCTAATACCGGCTGGCACGGTCTGCGCTCTACGAATACCCCCACCCCTAACCCCTCCCCACAGGGGGGAGGGGAACTCGCGTCAGCGCCAACCTTGGCAGAGCTACCGAATCGGATCGGAAAGGCCGCGCGGCAGCGTTCCCTCCCCCTTGTGGGGAGGGGTAGGGTGGGGGTCCCCCTTCGCAAGAAACTCATTTGCGATAGCCCTGAGGCCGGGGCGACGGCGATCTTCGGCACAACACGCGCGGCTGAAAAATTCGAAGCATTGCGCCAAGCCGGCATCGAGCCCCTGCAATTCGACGGCTCGCTGTCGCCGGACCTGAGCGGTGCGCTTGAAAAGACGACGCATCTCATCATCTCGGTCGCGCCCGACGAGGCCGGCGATCCGGTGCTCAACGTCGCCGGCGATGCGCTCAAGGCAAACATGCCGGCGCTGGAATGGATCGGCTATCTCTCCACCGTCGGCGTCTATGGCGACCATGGCGGCGCCTGGGTGGACGAGACCAGCGCGTGCCGGCCGGTGTCGAAGCGCTCGGTGATGCGGGTGGCGGCCGAACAGGAATGGCTGAAGCTTGGCCAGGAGATCGGAAAACCGGTGGCGATTCTGCGTCTCTCCGGGATCTATGGCCCCGGCCGCAATGCGCTGGCCAATATCGAGGACGGAACGGCGCGGCGGCTGGTCAAGCCTGGCCAGGTGTTCAATCGCATCCATTGCGACGACATCGCCGGCGCGCTCTGGCTTCTGGCCGACAAAAACCTGGGCGGCATCTTCAATGTCACCGACGACGAGCCGGCGCCGCCGCAGGATGTCGTCACTTATGCCGCCGGGCTGATGGGCGTCGAGCCGCCTCCGGAAATTCCTTTCGAGACCGCCCAACTTTCGCCCATGGCGCGTTCTTTCTATGGCGAGAACAAGCGCGTCGCCAATGCGGCGATCAAGGCGGCCGGCTATCGCTTCCAGTTTCCGGATTACCGGGTGGCGCTGGAGCGGATGTGGGCCGACGGCAACTGGCGGGACGGAGAGCCGCGCAGCCCGATGAGAGGCGCGTGATCGAAGCGCGGCGCGCGACATGGTATGATTCGCGTCCCAACGCCGACGGACGACTGGAGAGGGGACCCAGCCTGATGAATTTGCGATCCCTGCCTGACCGCAAACCGTTCCTGACCGCCGCGCTGGCGCTGGTGACCCTGGCCGCATTGGCGGCCGGCGCGATTTCGGCCGAGCCCCGCGCGAAGGACCTGTTCGGCGCGCGAAAGCTGCCGGCCTTGGCACCCGCGCAATCCTTCGGCTTCTACTCCAAGGGCTGCTTCACCGGCGGCGTGGCGCTGCCGATGGACGGCCCGACCTGGGAAGTGATGCGCCCCTCGCGCAATCGCCGCTGGGGACATCCGGCGATGATCGCGCTGATCGAAAAACTGTCGCGCGACGCGGTCGCCGACGGCTGGCCGGGCCTTTTGATCGGCGATATCGCGCAGCCGCGCGGCGGGCCGATGATGACCGGCCATGCCTCGCACCAGATCGGGCTGGACGCCGACATCTGGCTGACGCCGATGCCGAAGCAGCCGCTGACCACGGCGCAGCGCGAGACCATGAGCGCGACGCTGATGGTCGACGAAAAGACGCATCTGGCGAAGGACGCGCTGTGGACACCGGCACATACGCGGCTGCTGAAACGCGCGGCGAGCTATCCGGAGGTCGAGCGCATCCTGGTCAATCCCGGCATCAAGAAGAAGCTTTGCGACACCGTCACCGGCGATCGCTCCTGGCTGCGCAAGGTCCGGCCGTTCTGGGGCCATGACTATCACTTCCATATGCGCATCGGCTGCCAGCCCGGCTCGCCCTTCTGCAAGCGCCAAGAGGCGACGCCGGACGACGACGGCTGCGGCAAGCCGCTTGCCTGGTGGTTCACCGAGGAGCCATGGCGGCCGAACAAAAACCCCGATGCGCCCAAGGCGCGCGACCTGATGACGATGGCCAACCTGCCGAAGGAATGCCAGGCGGTGCTCGACGCGCCGGACGCGCCCTCGCTGGAGGCGGTGACCTATCCTGGCGGCGGCGCTGCCGCGGTCGCCGAACCGCAGCCAACCGAGCCGGCGCAAACGATTTCCAGCGGCGACGCGGCGCTGCCGGCGGCGGCGAGCGCGTTCGCGCCGACACCCAAGATCGGTATCCCGCTGCCAAAGCGGAGGCCGGGAAACTAGTGGCGCTGCACAGGGATTTTGACCGGTCGGCTCTGTTTGCGTTGGCAGGCGGCATGCGTTGGAGATTGGCCGAAACGCCCATCGCGATCGTCATTCTAGGGCGGAGCGGGAAGCGAAGCGCACCGCGTAGACCCTAGAATCCATGCCGTTACCTTCGCCAAGGCGTGCAACGGAGCAGAATTCTGCACCGTGGCGGCGCTTCCAAGTCACGGCATGGATTCTATGGTCTGCGCCGCGTCGCCTCGCTCCTTGCTCCGCCATAGAATGACGAGGTTGGGGCGGCCTCGATCAAATCCCGGCGTTTGCGCTGATTTCACGGAAATGAACGGAAAATCTTGTACCAAGACAAACGGCAACCTTGTGTCGGGAAACTAGTGCGTTTCACCGTTCACGGAAACGGCGAAACGCCCTATCTCTTTGCTTTGATGCAATTCCAGACGGAAGGTTACGGCGAAGGCGCCGAGCCTGACCGCCCACACTTCCTGGAATTGCTCTAAGGCGCAAGCGGGCTTCCCCTTTGCGGGGTCATGCGCTAGTCAATCGATTGAAACGGCGCCGCTGCGCCGCAACGAGGACGATCAAGAGCATGGCAGGCGAAGACGAGAAGGGGCTGCGGTTTCCGGTCCTGATCGGCGACATTGGCGGCACCAATGCGCGCTTCTCGATCGTGCTCGACGCCAATTCGGAAGCGACGGAACCGCAAATCGTCCAGACGGCCAATTTCAAGACCATCGACGAGGCGATCCAGGCGGCGGTGCTCGATCGTTCGTCGATCCAGCCGAATTCGGCGGTGCTGGCGATCGCCGGACCGGTCGATGGCGACGAGATCCCGCTGACCAATTGCCCCTGGGTGGTGAGGCCGAAGCAGATGTTTGCCAATCTGGGCCTGAGCGAAGTCGTGGTGCTCAACGATTTCGAGGCGCAGGCGCTGGCTGTGGTGGCGCTCGGCGAAGAGCATATGGAAAAGATCGGCGGCGGCACGCCAGAGCCCAATGCGGGCCGCGTCGTGCTCGGTCCCGGAACCGGGCTCGGCGTCGCCGGGCTGATCTACGCGCTCAACCACTGGATCCCGGTGCCGGGCGAGGGCGGGCATATGGATATCGGCCCGCGCACGCCGCGCGACTTCGAAGTGTTTCCGCATATCGACAAGCTCGAAGGCCGCATCTCGGGCGAGCAGATCCTGTGCGGACGCGGGCTGGTCAACGTCTATCGCGCCGTGGCCAAGACCGACGCCAGGCCGGCGCCCTTCACCACGCCGGCCGAGGTCACGGCGGCAGCGCTCTCCAAATCCGACGCGGTGGCACAAGAGGCGCTGGCGCTGTTCGTCACCTGTCTCGGCCGCACCGCCGGCGACCTGGCGCTGGTGTTCATGAGCCGCGGCGGCGTCTTCCTGACCGGCGGCATCGCGCAAAAGATCGTGCCGGCGCTGAAGGCCGGCAATTTCCGCGCCGCCTTCGAGGACAAGGCGCCGCACAGCGCGCTAATGCGCGAAATGCCGGTCTATGTCATCACCCATCCGCTGGCGGCGCTGCTTGGGCTTGCCGCCTATGCCAGGACGCCGTCGCTGTTCGGCGTGCAGACGGCGGGGCGGCACTGGCGGGCCTAAGGCCAGGAGGCGACCTGGGCGGGGCCAACATCTGCGGTTTGGTCCGTCGACGTGCTTCGTCATTCCAGGGCGAAGCAGGAGCGAAGCTTCGTCGCGCAGACCCTGGAATCCATGCCGTGACCTTGATCGAGGGCTGCAGCGGAGCAGAATTCCGCGCCGCAGCCGCGCTCGTGCCCCCCGGCATGGATCCTCGGGTCTGCGCCGCGTCGCTACGCTCCTTGCTCCGCCCGTGGATGACGAAGCGACGGGCGTTTCCAGCTAATCTCCAACCTGTGCGCTTTTGGGCAGAAACCCCGAGCTGTGAGTCATCCGCGACGAAGTTTCGCCATAGGCAAGCCGCAGCCGGGGCGCTAAGAGGGTGCGGAAAAGCACCCTGACGTTTACGAGAACCCACGAAGCGCTTCCGATTTGACACTTCAAAATCCAAACAAGCCAAAAGCCCGGCCGGCCGAGGTCACGGCGGTGCTGCGCCGTATCGTCGCTGAAAACGGCTACGACCATCGCTGGTCCTATGCGGTCGTCATCGTCTGCTCGCTCTTGGTTTCGGGCGCGACCGCCTTCTCGGCCTGGGTCATGGCGCCGATGGTCAACGAGATCTTCTACGAACGGCGCGGCGACGCAATCTACTGGATCTGCGCCGGCTTCATGGGCGCGTTTCTCGTGCGTGGCTTCGCCGGCTACGGCCAGGCGATAGCCTTGGCCACGATCGGCAACAATCTGGTGGCCCGCTACCAGAAGCGCATCTTCGAACATCTGATGAAGCTCGGCGTCGATTTCTTCAACGACACGCGTTCCGGCCGCCTGGCGGCGCAGATGGACGAGAATGTCGGCGGCATCCGCGATCTCTTGTCGCTGACACTGATTTCGATCACCCGCGACGCGGTGACCCTGATCGGCCTCGTCGCCCTCATGGTCTATCAGGATCCGGTTTTGTCGCTCAGTTCGCTGCTGATCGGGCCGCCGCTGATCTGGGCCGTCATCTACATCACCCGCCGGGTGCGCAAGATCAACCGGGAATCCGTGCTGATCAACTCCCGGCTGAGCGGGTCCGTGCAGGAGGCCACGCAAGGCATCGCCATCGTCAAGGCCTTCACCATGGAGGACGAGCTGGCGCGCCGCATCGGCATCATGGCCGACACCGCCGAGCAGCGCAGCAACAAGATCGCCCGCGTTTCGGAGCGGCTGTCGCCGATTTCCGACATGCTGGCCGGCCTCGCGGTCACCGCTGTCATCGCTTATTCCGGCTACCGGGCGCTCGTGCTGGGCCAGCCGCCGGGCGCGGTGTTTTCCTTCATCACCGCGCTGATCCTCGCCTACGATCCGGCACGGCGGCTGGCGCGCATGCAGGTGACGATGGAACGCGCGCTGGTCAATGCGCGCATGATCTACGAGCTGCTCGACCTCGAGCCGAAACAGAGCGATGCTCCCGACGCCGTCGAAGCCAGGGTCGCCACCGGCGCGGTGCGGTTCGACAATGTGACGTTCGGCTACAGCGCCGACATGCCGGTGCTGCGGGACCTGAGCTTTACCGCCGCCGCCGGCAAGGTAACGGCGATCGTCGGCGCTTCGGGCGCCGGCAAGTCGACGATGGTGGCGCTGCTGCAGCGCTTCTACGATGTCGACAAGGGCTCGATCGAAGTCGATGGCCAGGACATCTCGAAGGTGACCAAGCGGTCGCTCCGCCAATCGATCGCGTATGTCTCGCAGGCGCCCTATCTGTTCGAGGGCTCGATCCGCGACAACATCCGCTACGGCCGGCTCTCGGCCACCGACGCGGAGATCGAGCAGGCGGCTCGCCAGGCCGCCGCCGACGAGTTCATCCGCCAGCAGCCGCAAGGTTACGACACGCCGGTCGGCGAAGGCGGCTCGACGCTGTCGGGTGGCCAGCGCCAGCGCGTCTCGATCGCGCGCGCCATCGTGCGCCAGGCGCCGATCCTGCTGCTCGACGAGGCGACCTCGGCACTCGACAATGAAGCGGAAGCGCGCGTGCAGGAAGCGCTCACCCATGTCATGGAAGGCCGCACCACCATCGTGATCGCGCACCGGCTGTCGACCGTGGTCAATGCCGACCGCATCATCGTGCTGGAAGAAGGACGGCTGGTCGAGGACGGCACGCATGCGACGCTGATGGCCGACCCGCACAGCATCTATGCCCGCTTCCACCGGATACAGGGCAAGAAGGGGCTGGGGCTTGTCGACGACGTCAAGGCAAGCCAAACTTCGGCCCAAACTCCGGCGCCGCGCGGCCGCGCCAAGAAGACCGTCAGGAGAAGCGCATGAGTGAATCCGGCGATATGGGCCTTGTGGTGGTGGGCGCCGCCGGCCGCATGGGCCAGACGCTGATCCGCGCCATCCACACCATGCCCGGCGCGCGCGTCGCCGCCGCGGTCGAGCGGCCGGACTCGGCCCATCTCGGCAAGGATGCAGGCGAGCTCGCCGGGATCGGCATCATCAATGTGCCGATCGTCGACGATCCGCTGCCGGCCTTCGCCAAGGCCGACGGCGTGCTCGATTTCACCGCACCCGCGGCAAGCGTCGAATTCGCCGGCTATGCCGCGCAGGCGCGCATCGTCCATGTCATCGGCACTACCGGCTGCTCGGCCGACGACAATGCCAGGATCGCCGCCGCCGCGCGCCATGCCACGATCGTCAAATCCGGCAATATGAGCCTCGGCGTCAATCTGCTGGCGGTGCTGGTCGAGCAGGCCGCGAAGGCGCTCGATGCCGACGATTTCGACATCGAGATCCTGGAGATGCATCACCGGCACAAGGTCGACGCGCCGTCCGGCACGGCGCTGCTTCTCGGCGAAGCGGCGGCGAAAGGACGCGGCATCGACCTCAAGGACAACAGCGTGCGGGTGCGCGACGGCCATACCGGGGTGCGCAAGGCCGGCTCGATCGGCTTCGCCGCCCTGCGCGGCGGCTCCGTCGTCGGCGACCACAGCGTGATCCTTGCCGGCACCGGCGAGCGCATCACGCTGTCCCACCATGCCGAGGACCGGGCGATCTTCGCGCGCGGCGCTGTAAAAGCCGCGCTTTGGGCCCGCGCGAAAAAGCCCGGGCTTTATTCCATGCGGGACGTGCTCGGCCTGAGCTGAGGCGGTCCCTGTCGTTTTGTCTTACGCAATTCCCAGAGGAGCAGACATGTCGGGAACTCTCGTGCTCGTGCGCCACGGCCAGAGCGAATGGAACCTCAAGAACCTGTTCACCGGCTGGCGCGACGTCGACCTGACCGAGCAGGGCACCGCCGAGGCGCTTACCGCCGGCCAGAAGCTCAAGGCGCGCGGCATGAAATTCGATATCGCCTACACCTCGGCGCTGATCAGGGCCCAGAAGACCTGCCAGCACATTCTCGATGTCGTCGGCCAGAGCGATCTGGAGACGATCCGCGACCAGGCGCTCAACGAGCGCGATTATGGCGACCTTTCCGGCCTCAACAAGGACGACGCGCGCAAGAAATGGGGCGAGGAGCAGGTGCATATCTGGCGCCGTTCCTACGACATCGCGCCGCCCGGCGGCGAAAGCCTGAAGGACACCGGCGCGCGCGTATGGCCTTACTACCTGCACGACGTGCAGCCGCATGTGCTGCGCGGGCAAACCGTGCTTGTCGCCGCGCACGGCAATTCGCTGCGCGCGCTGATCATGGCGCTGGACGGCAAGAGCGGCGAGGAGATCGTCAAGCTCGAGCTCGGCACCGGCGTGCCGGTCATCTACAAGCTCAACGCCGATTCCACCGTGGCGTCGAAGGACGTGCTGGAGGGCTGAGGGGGCGCTTCGGTCGCCAATGTCGAAGCCAGCGCCGCCCCCGGATTCTTGCGAAGAAGGACCCCCACCCTAACCCTCCCCACAAGGGGGAGGGAACGCTGCCGCGCCCTATCCTTCTTGATGGTCATGGTCGAGACCTCAATAATTTGCCGAGATCAGCGCCAGCGGAGTTTCCCCCCCTTGTGGGGAGGGATTAAGGGTGGGGGTATTCGCAGGGCAAAAGCCTCCGGTATGTGTATGCCCCGCTGTAAACGGGGCTGGCCGCGGTGCCGGCTCAAAAAACCGCGTTGACACATATCGTTTGCCCGCTTACATGAGCCCGCACCAGCCCAGATGGCGGAATTGGTAGACGCGCACGGTTCAGGTCCGTGTTCCGCAAGGAGTGGAGGTTCGAGTCCTCTTCTGGGCACCATCCTTCGCTCTTCGAGCTTCGGATGGCAGGCCATCCGAAGTTTTGAGAGCGAAGGGGCGGCCTATTCATCCCGACTGCCAACGGGATAGCACTTCCCAGATTTACGACGTTCGCAATTAGCCGTAGCCTCTGAGCTTCGTCATCCCAGGGCGAAGCAGGAGCGAAGCTCCGTCGCGGAGACCCTGGGATCCATTCCGTGACGTCGAAGCGTCGCGGCGATCCAGAATTCGCTTCGTTGCACTATACGGCTGAGGTCGCGGCATGGATCCTCGGGTCTGCGCCGCGTCGCTACGCCCCTTGCTCCGCCCGAGGGTGACGAACGGATGGGCGCCTTTGCGAACCTCCCCTTCCGGCCAGTCCCCCAACAAACCGCTTCAAACCCGCCGCCCCGGACGCTACGGTCCCGCCATGGCCCCTTCCGTCAGCCCGACCATCGCCACCCGACGCGACCAGATGTTCCCGATCCTGACCGATGCGGATATCGAGCGCATGCGCCGCTTCGGCGTACGCAGAGCCTATGCCGCCGGCGATCGCATCGTGACGGCCGGCACGGTTTCGCCCGGGCTGATCCTCATCCTGTCGGGCAAGGTCGACATCACCCAGGCCGGCGGGCTCGGCCGGCGCGAAGCGATCATCACCTACGGCGCCGGCAGTTTCGTTGGCGAGCTGGCGCAGCTTTCGAACCGGCCGTCGCTGGTCAATGCCGAGGCCGTCGAGCCGGTCGAGGCGATCGTCATTCCCTCGCAGCGGCTGCGTGACCTGATGGTGCAGGAGGCGAACCTCGGCGAGCGGGTCATGCGGGCGCTGATCCTGCGCCGCGTCGGCCTGCTCGAAAGCGGCGTTAGTGGACCGGTCATAATAGGCCCTCCCGGCAATGGCGACGTGCTGCGGCTGCAGGGCTTCCTGCGGCGCAGCGGCCTGCCGCACCGGGCGCTCGATTCGGACACCGACCCTTGCGCCAAGACGCTGATCGAGCGTTTCCATGTCGACCCGCACCACCTGCCGATCGTGCTCTGCCCGAACGGCAAGCTGATGCACAATCCGGGCGAAACCGAGCTCGCCCGCTGCACCGGACTGCTGCGGCCGGTCGATGCCGACAAGGTCTACGACGTGGCGATTGTCGGCGCCGGGCCGGCGGGGCTGGCAGCCGCGGTCTATGCCGCCTCGGAAGGGCTGTCGACGATCGTGCTCGACTGCCGCGCCTTCGGCGGACAGGCGGGCGCCTCGGCGCGCATCGAAAACTATCTCGGCTTCCCGACCGGCATCACCGGCATGGCGCTGATGGCACGCGCCTACAACCAGGCGCAGAAATTCGGCGTCGAGATGGTCATCCCCGACGAGGCGAAGCTGCTCGGCGCCGCCGGCGACGGTGCGCATTACCAGCTTGCCATCGGCGATGGCGAAACGGTGCGCTCACGCGCGGTGGTGATCGCCAGCGGCGCGCGCTACCGCCGCCTCGATATCGCCAACCTGGCGCAGTTCGAGGGAACGTCGGTGCATTACTGGGCCTCGCCGATCGAGGCGCGGCTTTGCAGCGACCAGGAAGTGGCGCTGGTCGGCGCCGGCAATTCGGCCGGGCAGGCGGCCGTCTATCTGGCCAGCCAGGTGCGCAAGGTGACGCTGCTGGCGCGCCGCGGTCTCGACGCCACCATGTCGCGCTATCTCGTCGAGCGCATCGCGGCGCAGCCGAACATCGAAGCGTTGACCGGAACAGAGATCGAGGCGCTGGAAGGCCACAAAGGCAATCTCGAACAGGTGCGCTGGCGCAACCTGGCAACCGGCGAGGAGACGACGCGCGCCATCCGCCACCTCTTCCTGTTCATCGGCGCCGATCCGAACACCGACTGGCTGGCCAATTGCAACGTCGCGCTCGACGCGAAGGGTTTCGTGCGCACCGGGCCGGATGCCGCGCCGGAACGAGGGCTGATGGAAACCAGCCGCGGCGGCGTGTTCGCCATCGGCGACGTGCGCTGCGGCTCGACCAAGCGGGTCGCGGCCGCCGTCGGCGAAGGCGCTCAGGTGGTGGCGGCGCTGCATGCCTATCTTGCGCAGGATGGCGGACACACCGCCGAGAGCAGCACCGGGAGATCGTGATGGATGAATGCAGGCATACGGAGGGCATCAAGGACGTGACGCCAAGCGCGCTCGGCTGCGAGGAATGCTTGAAGAGCGGATCCTGGTGGGTGCATCTCAGGCTCTGCCGCAGCTGCGGCCATGTCGGCTGCTGCGACGACTCGCCCAATCGCCACGCCACCAAGCATTTTCACGCCACGCAGCATCCAATCATCGAAGGCTACGACCCGCCGGAGGGTTGGGCCTGGTGCTATGTCGACGAGGTGTTCATCGACCTGGGCGACGACACGACGCCGCAGAACGGGCCGATCCCGAAATTTGTTTGAGGGGAAAGTCCGCCAGAGCAATTCCAGGAAAAGTGTGAGCGGTTTAGGCTCGGCGACTTCGCCGTAGCCTTCCGCCCGGAATTGCGTCAAAACAAAGAGATAGAGCGGTTCGCCGTTTCTGTGAAAACGGTGAAACGCTCCAGCCGACTTTCGATCGCCGTGGCAGGCCTTTAACGCACCGAGCCCGTGACGGTGCGGTCGACGGCATTGGGATTACGGTCGTTGCCGGCAAGCGCGTCGATGATCAGCAGGCTGACGACAACCGGAACAAACAGGATGGCGACGCGCGTCTGCACGTAGAAGATGGCGCGCCATTCGTTTCGCTTTTCGTCGTTCATCATGCTCGCTCTGTGGTGCCTCCCAGGGGCGGGACATAGAGGCGAAGCGTTAAACATCTCCTTCCGATTCCGTTAACGGGTGGATGATCGGCTTTAATCGCGTGATGCGCTTCCTATCGCCTGAAAGTCCGCCTCCACCGATCAGCTGGCCGGCAGTGCAAACAGCCGGCCGCCGGCCGGCACGACGTCGTCGATGCCGGCGAGACGCAGGCAGTGCCAGGCCATGGCGTGATTGGAGGAGGTGACGGGAATGCCGATGCGCCGCTCCAGGTCCGCCACGGCCTCGGCGACGCGCAGGCTGGTGCAGGAGATGAAGATCGCCTCCACCCCGGGCACGGCCGCCATCGTCTCGGCTGCCGCCTCGATCGAATCCAGCGAGATGCGCGCGGCCTCGCGGTCGTCGCGCCGGTCGAAGGTGGCGACGGCCGCGATGTCGAGGCCGCGTCCGGTGAAGTAGCGGACCAGGCCCTGGTTGATCTCGGGCGCGTAGGGCGTCAGCAGCCCGATGCCCTTGGCGCCGAGCGCCTTGAAGGCGGCTAAAGCGCCGGTGACCGGGGTGGTGCAGGCGACGCCCGGGCGCGCCTTCCTGATCTCGGCGAACACGGCATCCTCGCCGAGCGTCATGGTCGCCGAGGTGCAGCCGAAGCCGACGACGTCGAGCGGGATGCTGGGCAGGATGAGATCGACGGTGGGCGCGATGCGCGGGCCGATGGCGCGCAGCGTATCGGTCGTGATGTCGTTGTCGTTGAACAGCCGCGCCTCGTAGAAGGCGACGCCCGGAATGCGCACCAGCGCGCGGAATTCATGCTCCAGCGTCTGGTCGGTGGCGAGGATCGCCAGCCCGATCGCCGCGCGCGAGGCGAGGCCGCCGTCAATCTCAGATGGCAGCACGCCCAGATCGACTGGCTTGGGATCGACTGGTCCGGAAGCGGGAAGCGGCGCGGCGGCGAGATTGGCGGACATGGCATTGCCTTTCGTATCGGAGCGGGGAACCGGCCCGCTCAACAGGATCCTGCTCTCAGTTCAAAAGACCGTCCATGGAAATAGCTGGCTTGCGGCCGGCGATCAGGTCGGCGGTGATGCGGGCCGAGCCATGCGACATGGTCCAGCCGATATGGCCGTGCCCGGTGTTGAGATAGAGGTTGCGCAAGCGCCGCTGCCCGAACGCGGGCAGGTTGTTGGGCGTCATCGGCCGCAAGCCGGCCCACATTTCGGCGCGGTCGTAGTCGGCGCCTTCGGGATAGAGCTCCTGGGTCACGCCCTTCATGAAGGCGAAGTCGGCCGGTTTGTGGCTGGTGTCGTAGCCGGCGAACTCCGCCGTCGCGGTGACGCGCAACCGGTCGCCGAAGCGCGACACGGCGACCAGATTGTGCTCGTCGATCGCGGCGATGGTCGGCGGGCGCGGCCTGTTGCCGATGGGAATGGTCAGCGAATAGCCCTTGATCGGGTAGATCGGCAGGCTGATGCCGACCGTCCTCGCGATCAGCGGGCTGTATGAGCCAAGCGCCAGCACATAGGCGTCGCCCTTGACGCTGCCCTTGTCGGTCGTCACCTGGGCGACGCCGTCGCCGGAAGTCTCGATGCCGGTGATGGTGGTGCCGGTGCGGATCTCGCCGCCGCGCTCGACCACCTTTGCCGCAAGCGCCCGGGTGAACTTCGCCGGATCGCCGGTCTCGTCGGTCGGGCAATGGATGCCGCCGGCGATTTTTTCCCTCGCGGAGGTCAGCGACGGATCGAGCGCGACGATGGCGTCGCGGTCGAGCACCTTGATCAGCTGGCCATCGGATTCGAGCAGCCGCATGTGCTCGACGCCTTTGTCGAGGGCCTGCTGGCTGCGATAGAAATAGAGGATGCCGCGGTCGTTGCGGTCGTACTCTATTCGCTCGTCGGCAACGACCTCCTGCAGGACGGATTGCGAATAGACGGCAAGGCGATGCTTGAGCAGCGTGTTGCGCCGGGCCTTGTCGGCCGTGCATTCCATCAGGAACAGCCACGACCAGCTGTAGAGCCTGGGATCGGCCGATAGCCTGAAGCGCAGCGCCTGGTCCTTCAGCACCAGCGATTTCAACAGGATCATCGGCGCCTTGGGCGACGACCAGACGAAGGAATGCCCCGGCGCGATCATGCCGGCATTGCCCCAGCTGGTCTCGGCGGCGACCTGTTGCTGCCGCTCGAGGATGATCACCTCGTGCCCGTCCTTCTGCAGCTGATAGGCGGTGGTGACGCCGACAACGCCGCCCCCCAACACGATCACGCGCATGGCGCCTCCGGAGATCGCAAGCCGGGGGACACTGTAGAGTGTAAGCTGCGGTCTGCAAGTGCGCGCATGTGGAGATGCCGGCGGGACAGCGCCCCCTCTGGCCTGCCGGCCATCTCCCCCTCAAGGGGGGAGATCAGATGTCGCGCCGGCTTTCGCCAATCGCCAACGTTGCAGAACGAGCAAGGCGCCGGAACTGCCAATCTCCCCCCTCGTGGGGGAGATGTCCGGCAGGACAGAGGGGGACGCGAAGGATCGCCAGAAGGACCGAGATTTCTGATCCACCCAAGGGGGTCAGGTCGCCAGCGCCTGTTCCAGATCCGCAATCAAATCATCGCCGTCCTCGATGCCGCAGGACAGCCGCACCAGCGAATCCGAAATACCGATGGCGCCGCGCTTCTCCGCCGGGATCGAGCCGTGCGTCATCAAAGCCGGATGCTCGATCAGGCTTTCGACGCCGCCGAGGCTTTCGGCCAGGGTGAACAGTTGCGTACGTTCGAGGAAGCGCTTCGTGCCGGCGAGGTCGCGGTCGAGGTCGACCGAGATCATGCCGCCGAAGGCGTGCATCTGCTGGACGGCGATGGCGTGCTGCGGGTGGCTGGCGAGGCCGGGATAGATGACCCGGCGCACATCTTTTCGCGCCTCCAGCCATTGCGCGATCTTGAGGCCGTTGGCCGAGTGGCGCTCCATTCTGAGCGCCAGGGTCTTGATGCCGCGCAGCGCCAGAAAACTGTCGAACGGGCCGGAGATGGCACCGATGGCGTTCTGCAGGAATTTCAACTGAGCGGCGAGATCGTTGTTGTCGCCGACCACCGCGACGCCGCCGACCATATCGGAATGGCCGTTCAGGTACTTCGTCGTCGAGTGAACGACGATGTCGATGCCGAGTTCCAGCGGCCGCTGGATGTAGGGGCTGCAGAAGGTGTTGTCGGCGACGGTGATCAGCCCCTTGCGCCTGGCCAGCGCCGCGATGCCTTCGAGGTCGACGACGCGCAGCAGCGGGTTGGTCGGCGTCTCGACCCAGAGCAGTTTCGTGTCCGGACGGATGGCGGCCTCGACCGCGGCAAGGTCGGTGAAGTCCGCGAAGCTGACCTGCAGGCCGGCGGAGCGCTTGCGCACGCGCTCCATCAGCCGAAAGGAGCCGCCATAGATGTCGTCGGTGGCGACGATATGGGCGCCGGCATCGAACAGCTCGAGCACCGTGCCGATCGCCGCCAGGCCGGAGGCGAAGGCGAAGGCGGCACTTCCGCTTTCGAGGTCGGCCACGGCACGCTCGAAGGCGAAACGCGTCGGGTTCTGGCTGCGGGCGTACTCAAAGCCCTTGTGCACGCCGGGCGACTGCTGGCCGTAGGTGGATGTGGCGTAGATCGGCACCATCACCGCGCCGGTCAGCGGGTCATGGTTCTGGCCACCATGGATGGTGCGGGTGGAAAAGGCCAGGCGGTTCTTGCCGGTGGACGTCATTTTGCGCGGCGCCTCAGATGGTTGATCAGGTCGATACGGGTTATCAGGCCGATGAATTCGTCGCCATCGAAGACGATGGCGACCTCGTTGCGGTCGAAGACAGGCAGCAGTGCATCGAGCGTCTGGCTGGCCTGCAGCGTGTGCAGGTTCGAGGTCATGGCCGAGCGCACCGGACCGTTGAAGCGGTCCCAGCGGCCGTCATAGGGTCCGTCGACCTTGGCCAGGATATCGCTCTCGTCGACGATGCCGACCAGCCTGCCCTCGTCCAGCACCGGCAATTGCGAGACGTCGGAGCGGCGCATGCGGCCATAGGCGTTGAGCAGGCTTTCGTCCGGGCCGATATAGACGATGTCGCCGGTGCGGGGCGAGCGCATCACCAGGTCGCGCAAATCGCCATGCTGTTCGTGGTCGTCAAGCCCCTGCTCGGCCAGCCAGATGTCGTCGAAGACCTTCGACAGATACTTGTTGCCGCTGTCGCAGACGAAGGTGACGACGCGTTTTGGCGTCGTCTGCTCGCGGCAATAGCGGAGTGCTGCCGACAGCAGCGTGCCGGAGGACGAGCCGGCGAGGATGCCTTCGCGCGACAGGAGATCGCGCACCGCCAGCATGCTCTGTTTGTCTGGAATGGAATAGGCCTTCCTGACCAGCGAGAGGTCGGCATTGGGCGGCACGAAATCCTCGCCGATGCCTTCGACGGTCCAGCTGCCGGCCTCTTGCATCTTGCCGGTCTTGATCAGCGGCGCCAGCACCGAGCCGACCGGATCGGCGAGCACCATCTCGGTCTTGGGCGAATGCTTCGCGAAATAGCGGCCGAGACCGGTCAGCGTGCCGCCGGAGCCGACGCCGACCACCACCGCGTCGACATCACCATCAAGCTGGGAAAAGATTTCCGGGCCGGTCGTCGTCTCATGCGCCAGCGGGTTGGCGGGATTGGCGAACTGGTTGGCATAGAAGGTGCCGGGCAGCTCGGCGGCGATCTTCTCGGCCATGTCCTGGTAATATTCGGGATGGCCCTTGCCGACGTCGGAGCGGGTCATGCGCACCTCGGCGCCCAAGGCGCGCAGATGCTGGATTTTTTCGCGCGACATCTTGTCGGGCACGACGAGGATGATGCGGTAGCCTTTCGGGATGCCGACCTGGGCGAGGCCGAGACCGGTGTTGCCGGCGGTGGCCTCGACGATGGTGCCGCCGCGCTTCAGCGCGCCCGATTTCTCGGCCGCCGCGATCATCGACAGCGCGATGCGGTCCTTGATCGAGCCGCCGGGGTTCTGGCTTTCGAGCTTGATGAACAGCCGGCATTTGCCGGTGTCGAATTTGGTCAGCTCGACGATCGGCGTCTGGCCGATCAGATCGAGCACCGAGGCGTAAGGCGGGCGCAGCCGGGACAAGGCGCCCTCTGCGCCCTCCGGCGCTGCTTTTGCGTGTACGCTCATGTCAGTTGCTCCACGAACCATGGCCGACCACCCTAAGAGCGTTTCACGGAAACGGTGAAACGCTCTATCTCTTTGTTTTTACGCAATTCCGGACGGAAAACCGTTACACACTTTTCCTGGAATTGCTCTAACAGGCGATCAGCGTACCGTCTTTTCCAGCCCTTCGCTGCTTGAAAGAAGATAGATCGTGCCAATCCGGCGGCGAGTAGAGGAATGGAATTTCACGGAGGGCGCTGCACCGCCTCTCAATTGTTGAAGGCCGGCGGGACAGCGCCCCCCTCTGTCCTGCCGGACATCTCCCCCTTTGTGGGTATGGTGGCGCCAGCCTCTGGGATGTCGTCAAAGGCGACAGACAGGGTCCTGTCGCGTGAAGCTGCGACCTATCCC